>CAZEKE010000122.1:0-2672 GCA_964512815.1 uncultured Acidiferrobacteraceae bacterium | reverse complement strand
CAGGGATGGTCTTGCAGGCGCCAGTGTGCATGTCCTCGGTGGTTGCACCGCAGGAAAGCCTTGAGGCGCCGCAGCAGTCCCCACTTGGACCTTCTGGTTCAAGGTACCCCAGGCTTGTGCGGCACAGGCGGGCGGTGTCTTCTAGATGAACGTTCACCAAAACCCATAGTGTTGCCCGCACGAAATTATCAAATCGTCATCGGAGTACCGGTCTTTGATGGAAGCCACAAAGAAACAATTGCGCCGCGATATGCGGCGCCTACGACGGGCACTGCCTACTGATCAGCAGCAGGCGGCTGGGGAAGCGCTTTCAGCTCATCTGTTGCGGCTACCAGGACTGACCGGTGGGCAGCGATTTGCGGGGTATGTCGCAAGCGATGGTGAAATCGATCCAATGCCGGCGTTGCTCAAGCTGATCGAGCGGGGTCGACGGTGTTATCTGCCGATCATTGGGCCGGGGCGCCGGCCAACACTCCGGTTCGGCGTATTCGACGCTTCCAGTCTATTTGCAGCGAATCGGTATGGTATTCCAGAGCCACAAGTCAGCCCCAGAGAACAGCTCAAAGCCGGTGAATTGGACTGGCTATTCCTGCCACTCGTGGCGTTTGACCGTTCCGGTGACCGGCTGGGTATGGGCGGAGGGTTCTACGATGCGTCCCTGGCGAGTCTTTGGCACCGCAGGCACTGGATGCGGCCCAAACTTATCGGTCTGGCCCATAGCTTCCAGTGTGTCGATCGATTAAACACCGACAACTGGGATGTTCCTATGCACGGTATAGTCACCGAATCTGGTTATTATTCATTTCGAGAGTGAAGTTCTGTCGGCCAAAAATCAGACCCTGTCATGAAGATACTGTTTATCGGTGATGTTTTCGGCAAGCCTGGCCGGCGGGCACTACGCCGTCATCTTCCCGAAATCAAGGACCGCTTTGATCCGGAACTGACCGTTGTCAATGCCGAGAACGCCGCTGGTGGTTTCGGGGTAACCGCATCGGTACTCGACGAGTTGCTGGACGGTGGTGAGATTGACCTGTTGACGTCTGGTAATCACATCTGGGACAAACGAGAAGCGCTGGATCTCATCCAGGATGAGCCTCGGCTTCTGCGGCCGCACAATTATCCGGAAAAGACGCCCGGCGCCGGATGGTCTGTTGTGACGGCGAGCAACGGCGTTGAAGTCGGTGTGCTGAACATCATGGGGACCGTGTTCATGCATCCAACCCTGGATTGTCCGTTTCGCTGTGTGGATAACGTACTGGCGCGGAAACCGGAAACGTTAAAAGTGATACTGGTCGACTTCCATGCGGAGGCGACCAGTGAGAAGGTGGCGATGGGTTGGTATCTGGACGGGCGTGTGTCGGGGGTCGTCGGTACGCATACTCATGTGCCGACAGCTGATGAACGGGTACTGCCGAAGGGGACCGCGCATATCTCCGATGTGGGTATGACCGGTTGCTACAATTCTGTGATCGGTGTTGAAACCAGTGGCATTCTCAAACGGTTCATAGAGCGTGTTCCAGAACGTATGGAACCGGCGTCAGGTCCGGGATCGGTATGCGGCGTGGTTATTGACGTCGACGAAACCTCAGGATTGAGCCGTTCTATAGAACGGGTACGGGTTGACGAGCACTAGGGAGGGCTCCAAGTGAAATACTGGCTGATGAAAAGCGAACCTGATGTCTACGGAATTGATCATCTGCGGGCCGAAAAACGCAAGACAGACCACTGGGACGGGATAAGAAATTACCAGGCGCGAAATTTTATCCGGGATGACATGAACAAAGGCGATCTCGCTTTCTTTTATCATTCCAACTGTGAGGAACCCGCAGTCGTAGGTGTGATGGAGATTGTCAGCGATGCTTATCCAGACCACACGGCGTTTCTTCCCGGTGAGCAGTATTTCGACCCCAAAAGCGATCCAGAAAACCCACGCTGGTTCATGGTCGATGTCAAATTCAAGAAAAAATTTAAGACGCCGGTAACGCTTAAAGCCATGAAACAGGAAAAAGTGCTGGCTAAAATGCGTCTGGTACAGCGTGGTAACCGTTTGTCAATCTTGCCCGTAACGGCCAAAGAATGGAAATATATACTGGAGCTGGCAGGCGCCTGATGCGTTATGCTGGGTCACCACATTCGCGACTTTTCAAACTGCTGCTGGCTTTCACGCTGATATTCGGCAGTTCTTTGGGTGGGCTATCAGCAAAGGAAATTCCTCAGCAACAGGACGATATCACTATGGTCACAATGACAACCTCGATGGGTACCATCACAATTGAGCTGAATGCCGACAAGGCACCGGTCACGGTGGAGAATTTCTTGGCTTATGTCGACAACGGGCACTATGACGGGACAATCTTCCATCGGGTGATCCCTGGATTTGTGATCCAGGGTGGCGGGATGGTTCCTGGCATGCAGCAGAAAAAGACCGGCAGCCCAATTCAGAACGAGGCGGATAACGGCCTGAAGAATCTGACCGGGGCAATATGCATGGCGCGAACGAATGACCCGCACTCGGCCACATCGCAGTTTTTTATCAATCTCAAGGACAACACTTTTCTCGACCACAAAGACAAATCACCTGAAGGCTGGGGCTATGCGGTTTTTGGGCGTGTTACCTTGGGAATGGACGTGGTAGAACAAATTGCGGCCGTCGAAACAGGAAATATCGGCCA
>CAZEKE010000121.1:0-7203 GCA_964512815.1 uncultured Acidiferrobacteraceae bacterium | reverse complement strand
CTTCATCGAAGGAGCAATTCGGCACACGGCGGTGCTACCTGTGGCGGGAGATCAGGTCACCAATGACATTGCGGTGGCGTTGCGAACTCCGACCCAGGCTGCCGAAGAACTCAAGAAAAAATTCGGCTATGCACTGGTCGGGATGGCCCCAGAAGGTGAATCAATTGACGCTCCGAGTGTTGGTGATCGTGCGCCCAGAAAGCTCGCGCTGTCCAGTCTCGTGGATGTGGTCGAGCCTCGTATCGAAGAGCTGTTCATGCTGGTGCAGGCCGAACTGACCCGCAGCGGATATGCTGAGCTTCTCGGAGCCGGCATTGTTTTGACCGGGGGCAGTTCGAAGATGGAAGGTATGGAAGAACTGGGCGAAGAAGTGTTCCAGTTGCCCGTCCGATTGGGCGTGCCGAAGTATGCCGGCCCCCTGAGCGAGGTGGTGCGTAACCCGATCTGCTCAACCGGTATGGGATTGCTCCTATTCGCTCAGCAACACCAGACCGCAACTGCCAGCCGGAAGATACGCCCGGCCTGGCCCAAAAACCGCCTGACTCAGCTGAAGAGTTGGTTCAGGCATCACTTTACCGAGGAATGAAGAGCACCATGCTCAAAAACACGCGTGGTGGCCTATCTGTTATGGCGTCTGCCGCCTATGGCTACCGTGAAACTTTTTTATTTAATCCGGCAATAGGAGCTAAATCATGTTCGAACTGATGGAAACTTCCGGTCAACAGGCTGTGATCAAGGTGCTTGGTATAGGTGGTGGCGGCGGAAATGCGGTCGACCACATGCTTTCTGCCAATCTCGAGGGTGTAGAGTTCATCAACGCGAACACAGATTCTCAGGCCCTGCGCCGATCAGGCGTCTCGAAGATACTGCAGCTGGGGGAAAACCTGACCAAGGGACTGGGGGCAGGGACCAATCCCGAGGTGGGCCGGCAGGCGGCCACCGAAGATCGAGATAAAATCGCCGAAGTGCTAGACGGCACTGATATGCTGTTCGTCACTGCAGGTATGGGAGGGGGTACGGGCACCGGTGCAGCACCTGTTGTTGCACAGCTTGCCAGAGAGAAAGGAATACTGACCGTCGCGGTGGTAACACGACCATTCAAATTTGAAGGCGGGAGAAGAATTGAGGCGGCTAACCAGGGAATCAAGGAACTCAGCGAACTGGTCGACTCGCTGATCATCATACCCAATGAACGAATTCTGGAGGTCATGGGTGGGCAGGTCACTTTACTTGACGCTTTCGGCAAGGCCAATGAAGTACTGCTCAATGCCGTGCAGGGCAAATCAGAACTGCTGTCCCGCCCCGGTATGATCAAAGTGGATTTTGCGGACGTCCGCACCGTGATGATGGAGATGGGAATGGCAATGATGGGTTCGGCAACCGCAACGGGTGCAGATCGTGCCATCGAGGCCGTGCACGGTGCGGTGTCGAGCCCACTGCTTGAAGACGTGGATATCTACGGAGCCAGAGGTCTGTTGATCAACGTCTCTGCCGGACTGGACATGACGCTGGATGAGTTCGCCCACATTGGCGATGTCGTCAGTAACTTTGCATCAGAAGACGCGACCGTGGGCATCGGTACGGTTCTTGACCCGGCCATGGAAGGCAACCTGAGGGTCACGATGGTGGCAACTGGAATTGGCAACGCGGTGTCTGCACCTGAATTCCGAGTGGTCAAAGATGCCGAGGAGGACTCATCAGCCGAGGACCTCTCGGTGGATTACGATACACCGACGGTTATTCGCAGACGGCCCCGGACCGCGACCGTGTCGGAGGATAACACCGCGGTGGATATGAATTATCTGGACATCCCCGCGTTTTTGCGTCGACAGGCTGGCTAACGGCCGGATTTAGGGTATCTCGTGATCAATAGTCCTAGATTTCGGCTAATTATGCAGAAAAAGTGGTAATAATATTTCAAAAATACTACACAATGCTGGTCATCTGATGTAGTATTGCACTTGGCCAGGCGCCTTGCCTGAACAAGAACAAGGAAATTGCGGTCCAATGGCCAAGCAGATTACGCTCAAAAACGTCATCCGGGCAACCGGTGTGGGTTTGCATACTGGTGACAAGGTCTACCTGACGCTGCGCCCGGCTCCGGCCAACACCGGTATCGTCTTTCGCCGGGTCGACCTTGATCCTGTGGTGGAGGTGAAAGCATCGCCGGACCATGTTGGCGACACACGCTTATCGACGACGTTAGACTTTCATGGCACCCGTGTCTCCACCGTTGAGCACCTGATGTCGGCTTTTGCAGGTCTTGGAATCGACAACGCCTGGGTGGATCTGACTGCTGCCGAAGTACCCATCATGGATGGCAGTGCCAGCCCTTTTGTTTTTCTGATCGAATCGGCGGGTCTGCAGGAGCAGAATGTCCCAAAGCAGTTCATTCGAATTCTACAGCCGCTTGAAGTCCGGGACAGTGATAAGTGGGTGCGGTTTGAACCTTACAACGGGTTTAAGGTCACTTTTAGTATCGATTTCAATCATCCCATTCTGCAATCATCGGCCAAGAGTGCCAGCATAGAGTTCTCGAAAACAGCGTTTGTCAAGGAGATCAGCCGTGCACGCACCTTCGGCTTTCTGCAGGATGTCGAAGCACTCCAGGACTCGGGTCTGGCGCGTGGGGGCAGTCTGGACAACGCGATTGTGATGGATGCATACCATATTCTCAATGAAGAAGGTCTTCGCTACGGCGACGAGTTCGTCAGGCACAAGATTCTCGATGCCATCGGAGATCTTTACCTGCTGGGTCATCCTCTGATCGGTGCACTCACTGCCCACAAGTCGGGTCACTCACTCAATAACCGCCTGCTCCTTTTGCTGCAGGAACGCCCGGATGCCTGGGAACTGGTGTCATTCGACGAAGACGATCCTGCACCGGTCAATTTCGGCAAACCGGTTACCGCGCACTGATTCAAGGCGGCCTTACGCACTTAGCGTGCTGCCCCGCCCGATTCCGGGGCGTCTCTCAGTTCTTCGTATCTCGTGACCGTGAAGCTCAGCCCTGTCTCGGACGTTACACGCTCAAGGAAAGTCCCGCCTGCCTGTAGAATGAGCACTGTATAGAGTCTGCTTTGTGGTAGCGCCCCACTCGGTGTAGGCGCAAAGTGGTGTGATGATAGGCTGGCACCGGATCACAGGAGGATGGACCGGTAATGGACTTTTCACTTTCTGTCGAGCAGAGAATGCTGATCGACAGCGCTCGGCAGTTTACCGAGGAGGTGCTTTATCCTCGCGAGGATGAGGTCGAGGCCAGTGATCGGGTGTCGACGGAGTTGAAGGCGTGGGTCATCGGGAAAGCTAAAGAGTATGGGTTTTACGCAGCGAACATGCCGGAAGATCTCGGTGGTGGCGGCCTGGATACGGTATCGCTGACCTTGTTCGAACGGGAACTGGGTAGAGCCGGCTTCGCTCTGCAGTACCTGGTTGGACGACCCAGCAATATCCTGCAGGCCTGTACGGGTGTCCAGCGGGAGCGTTATCTTCTACCCTGTATACGAGGCGAGAAAATAGACTGCTTGGCGATGACGGAGCCAGGTGCGGGTTCTGATCTGCGGTCTATGGTCTGCCGTGCCGATGCTGATGGAGATGATTTCGTCATCAATGGTACCAAACACTTTATCAGTCATGCAGACATCGCGGATTTTGTAATTCTGTTTGCTGCAACCGGCGAAGAGACCACCAGTCGCGGTGTGAGAAAAAGGATCAGCGCCTTTCTGGTCGATAAGGGGACCGAGGGCTTTACGGTAAGGCCAGGATATCGCAGTGTCTCTCATCGCGGTTATCACAATAGCATTCTTGATTTTGAAAACTGCCGGGTACCGGGATCGCAGATGCTCGGTGCGAAAGACCAGGGGTTTCAGGTTGCAAATGACTGGTTGGGTGCGACTCGGCTTCAGGTCGCCGCAATGTGTCTGGGACGGGCGCACCGCGCGCTGGAACTGGCAACGCACTGGGCCGCACAAAGACACCAGTTCGGGCAACCGGTCGGGCGGTTTCAAGGGGTCGGGTTCAAGCTGGCGGACATGAAAATGCGGCTTGAAGCTGCAGAACTGCTCACCTTACAGGCGGCCTGGAAGACCGACCAGGGAACGGCCACTGACACCGATTATGCGATGGCCAAACTGTACACCACTGAGATGTTGGCCTTCGTGGCCGATGAGGCTATCCAGATACATGGCGGGATGGGACTGATGGCGGACCTCCCGCTGGAGCGGATTTGGCGGGATGCGCGGGTAGAGCGTATCTGGGAAGGTACCAGCGAGATTCAGCGGCATATCATCTCCCGGGACATGCTGCGTCCGCACTGGAACTGAGTCCTGCTCGGTTCCCGGAACAGACCTTGAATCTGGATCGACTGTTCCGTCCAAAGACCGTCGCTGTTTTTGGAGGACGGGAGGCCGATGAGGTCGTTCGGCAATCGAAACAGTTGGGTTTCCAGGGTGAAATCTGGCCGGTTCATCCCCGCCATGCCGAAGTGGCCGGGCAGCGCTGTTACCGGTGTGTCGATGAATTGCCAGGAGCCCCGGATGCCAGTTTCATCGGAGTGAACAGGCACCAGACTACCGAAGGCGTCCGCGCTTTACGCGAAGCCGGTGCCGGTGGTGCGGTCTGTTACGCCTCGGGTTTCAGTGAAAGCCAGGACGGTACCGGACTGCAGGCAGCTCTGGTCGAAGCAGCTCGCGAGATGCCGGTCCTGGGTCCGAACTGCTACGGCATGATTAACTACCTCGATGGTGCGCTGCTTTGGCCGGATCAGCACGGGGGCAAGCGGGTAGCACGAGGGGTGGCTTTGTTTGCCCAGAGCAGTAATGTCCTGCTCAACTTGACGATGCAGGCCCGGGGATTGCCGATCGCCTACGTTCTGGCCCTCGGTAATCAGGCACAAACCGACATGTCAGAGGCCATCAGAGCCGTTGTCAGTGATGACCGGGTCACGGCTGTTGGCCTGCATATTGAGGGTTTCCGTGATATCCCCGCTCTAGAGCAGGTCGTCCGACAGGCGCATCACAGGAACCTGCCTCTCGTCGCAATCAAAGCAGGCGGCAGCGACCGGGGTGCCACTCTGGCCTTGTCACATACGGCTTCGCTGGCAGGGAAAGACCGCGTCGCCGGAGCACTGCTGGAGAGGCTTGGTATTCCCCGTGTAGCCTCCCTGGAAAGTCTGATCGAAACACTTAAGATCCTGCACGTCCACGGGCCACTGGCGGGTTCTGACATCAGTTCAATGAGTTGCTCCGGCGGTGAGGCAATGCTGATGGCAGATGCTGCCGATACCCGCCGGGTGAGCTTTCCAAAACTATCATCAGGTCAGAAACAGAGGGTTGCGGACACGGTGACGGACCTGGTTAGGGTATCAAATCCGCTCGATTACCATACATTCAACTGGAACGATGAGGAGAAACTCTACAGTACATACCGTGCGATGCTCGGTTGTAGTTTTGATCTGTCGATCCTGATTCTAGATTTTCCTCGTCAGGATCGATGTGATTGGGATACCTGGCAGCCTGCCGTCGATGCGATCATTCGAGCCGCACGGGATACCGGTGAGCCTGCGGCAGTGCTTTCCACTCTACCCGAAAATCTTCCTGAGCCTGTTGCTGAGATGTTCATTGAGAACGGGTTGGTCCCCTTATGTGGCATGGAACACGCCCTGGATGCGGTGGAAGCAGCGGCTATGGCTGGTGTCGCCGGCCCGCAAATTCCTGAGGAACCACTGCCCGGCCCCCTGCCCGTCTCTGGAGATACAGTACGACTTCAGGATGAATGGCAGGGCAAGCAGATTCTGGCCAGTTGGGGAATCCCGGTACCGCCCGGTCAACGGGTACAGGGTGTTGACCAGGCGGTAAATGCAGCTCGAGAGATCGGCTTTCCTGTGGTGGTTAAAACCTGTATCCCTGGTCTCGCCCATAAAAGTGAGCGCGGAGGAGTCGTCCTGAATCTTCACAGTGAAGACGCTGTTCGCACCACTGCTGAGCGACTGCTTGATCAATGCGGAGAATTGATCGTGGAACGCATGGTCACTGATGGAATAGCCGAATTGATCGTGGGTTTTGAGCATGATACCCAGGTCGGTCCTAGTTTGTTGATCGGAGCAGGAGGCATACGGGCCGAGCTTGTAAGGGACTGTGAAGTCGTGCTGCTTCCCGCTGGAGAGAATCTGTTCCGTAACGCGCTGGAACGACTGAATGTTACAACGCCGCTCACCGGGTACCGGGGTTCGACACCGGGGGACATCGATGCGATCCTGGCTGTTCTGGACCGGGTCTCAGCGATCGTCTTGTCGGACCCTGGAGCAATCGTCGAACTTGAGATCAATCCACTTATCGTGCTTCCGGTAGGTCATGGCGTTGTCGCTGTGGACGCGCTGCTCTGCCAGGCGGAGAAACACAAGATTTGAGTGGATCATCGGCAACCGACTGCAGCTTGATGTACGGGGTGACGCACTGAAAGCGCCGCTGCCTCGGAAGATCCCCCTGCACTGGCGTACCCGAAACGTTTTTTCACAAAGGAGAAAATCCTGACATGGAGTCACCCATTCACGTAGAAAGACGCGATACCGTGCTTGAAGTAACACTGAACCGTCCAAAGGCCAACGCCATAGATGTCGCGACCAGTCGCATTATGGGTGATACCTTTGCAGCGTTTCGCGACGATCCAGACCTTCGAGTCGCTATTATCACCGGTGCGGGAGAACGGTTTTTCTGTCCGGGATGGGATCTTAAAGCCGCTGCTGAAGGTGAAGCCGTAGACAGCGATTACGGTGTGGGCGGTTTCGGCGGCCTGCAGGAACTACCAGACCAGAACAAGCCGGTCATTGCAGCGGTCAACGGGATCTGCTGCGGAGGTGGGCTGGAACTGGCGATGTCGGCAGATATTATCCTAGCGGCCGACCATGCCACATTCGCTTTGCCGGAGATCTCTTCGGGTACGATCGCTGACGCCGCGACATTGAAGCTGCCGAAGCGCATTCCCTACCACATTGCCATGGAAATGCTGTTCACGGGGCGCTGGCTGGATGCCGCCGAAGCCCATCGTTGGGGTCTGATCAACCACGTGGTGCCTGCAAGCGACCTGATGTCTAAGGTCCGTACAATAGCTGTGGAGTTGGCTGAAGGGCCTCCGCTGGTGTTCGCCGCGATCAAGGAGGTGGCGAGAGCGTCGGAAAATATGAACTTCCAGGATGCCTTGAAGCGT
>CAZEKE010000120.1:0-6949 GCA_964512815.1 uncultured Acidiferrobacteraceae bacterium | reverse complement strand
TATCCGAAATCACCGCCCGCGCCGCTCGGGACGCAGTCGCCTCATCCGCAAGGTCGACCGCCCGCTTCTCATCCGCAGTCATGAGGTCACAGATTTCGCTCAAAAGCACCGCCTTTTTAGCCTCCAGAGAGACCATACGTTTGGCCATTGCCTCGGCTGTCGACTGCGCAGCTGCAGCCTGGGCTGCAAGATCGGACATCAGATGCTCATCTGCGGTCCTTAGTTCACCAATCTCATTTGCAAGAGACGAGGTATCGCCCTCCAACGAAGTCACGCGTGCCGCTGTCGCTTCAGCTGCAGTCTTTGCATTTGCAGCTTGGGTTGCCAGATCAGCTCGCAGCTGCGAACGTTCAGTCTGGCCAGCCGCCAGTTCATTCTGTATCCGCACAGTATCCTGCCGCCACTGATCAAGATCACCTGAAAGGGTTTCCATCAATGCTCTGGCTTCGTTGGTGTTTGCAAGCATTTCCTCACGCTCGGCCCTCTCACTCGCGAGGACTTGCCCTAACTCAGTCAGATCTTTTGTTGAACGGGCCAGTTCCTCCGACAACGTGTCGACTCCTTCAAGAGCTTTTGTCGACTGAGCCTCCTGCCTTTTAAGATCAGCCCCCAGTTGCTCGCTCTGTGTCGTGAATTCCTGTACCTGTGCAGAAAGAATCGAGGTCATGTTCTCCAGAGACGCCAGTCGTTCCATCATGGCCGACCGGGCCTGGTCAGTACCGGCGACCTGTGCGGAGAGCTGTCCTCGAAGTTCTACATCCTCGGTCTGTAATGCGGTCAGACTCTGGTCGAGTTGCTCAAAGTCCTTCTGCCACAATACAAGCTCGCGGGAGGCAGATTCGACAGCACCCAATCTGTCGGAGATCGCTGTTCGATCGGCCTCTATTCCAGCAATCTGCGCGGTCAATGCCGTCTTGAGTTGCTCGTCCTGAGTTTGCAGATTGGTCAGACTTTGTTCCAGCTGAGAAAAGCGACTTCGCCACTGCTCAAGATCGGCGGACAGTCCCTTGAGGGTTGCCAGGCTATTCGCCATGGCGTCCCGCGCGGCTACCGTCTGGTCAGCAATTTGATCACGCTCCGCACGGAGACTCGTCAAAGTCTGTCCCAACTGAGTAAAGTCGCTTCGCCACTGCTCAACATCCCCTGCCAGCGCCTCCAGTGCTGTCAAGCGCTCTGACATCACCGTCTCAGCAGCAATGGTCCGGGCAGCCTGCGCCGCGAGTTCTGTCCTTAACTGTTGGCCCTCGCCCTGCAATGCCTCGTCCCGTGTCGAAAGCTCGGAAGAGCGGGACTCGAGCGATACCACCCGTTCCGTGATAGCGGTCCGGCCCGTTCGGGCTTCGGTGATCTGCCCCTCAAGATTCTTCTGCAGTTCAAGGTTTTCGGCCCGATGGAGATCGGCATCATTTTGAACATAAAGAACACCGACGATACCGGCCACAACTAAAAGGACAACTGCACTCCATAATCCTGCAGACCCTGTCAATGCACTCGGTTGCTGGTTTTCAGCCATAAACAACCTCTCAGCAGCCAGGCCCGTCATCCGTTGGTAATCCGTATTTCATATTGTTTCTCATACCCATTCGGAGTGCTTGTGAAAGCATATTATCAGGTTATTGAGCCCGACTATCCACCATAGAAAGTCTGATTTGGCCCTCAAAGTCAACAACTTTCTACAAAAAGCCGGGTTTTAGGGGATCTGTCGGCTAAGCCGACGGATTGAAAATCGAGATATGTCTAAATACGGAGGGCTCTGGCGCCAGCAGACTGCCGTGCTTATGGTGGAGGGAGATTCTTCCTAACGGCAGCCCATCAGCGGGCAAACCGAACCCATCCGGCCTGTTTTGTGAGGCCCCGATTCCGGTCTATTCAGTGTACTTGTGGGACTGGACGCTCAGTAACGCAGGATCATCTGAATGAGTGATTCACCACTGTGCCGTGCAAGCCGCCGACGGTGCCAGGCACTGGCCACAATCAACCCCCCGATTACGATCAGCAGCGCCGATACAATCAGTGACAGAAATGGGGGATAGAGCGCGATCAGCACGCCCACGATGATGACGATTAATCCGGCTAACATTTTCTTTTCCACTCCCATATATGGGAACGATCTGAGTCAGATTCAAGCAGGCCTGGTCTGGAGACCTTATTCTACTGCGATGAGACCCGTCTTGACGACGCGGACAGCTTCAATACAACTCAGAATGTAATCCGCACCCCTGGGTATCGGGTTTCCAAAAGAGATCACGCTCAGCCCATTGACAAGAATCAAAATCGGGAGAATCTGATGCCGATACATTTCAGCTCTGAAGAAATGCTGGCACGCCGTACAGCCGTGGCAACACGGCTGAATGAACTCGGACTCGACGGACTGATGATGTTCAAGCAGGAGTCCATGTACTACCTGACCGGCTACGATTCATTCGGTTTCAGTCTGTTTCAGTGTCTTGTTATCGACAGCGATGGCAATACTGCACTGCTGACCCGACTGCCTGATTTACGCCAAGCCCGGTATACGTCAGACATCAAGGATATCCGCCTCTGGCACGATGTGGAAGGCGTGAATCCTGCCCTGGAACTGCTTAGAATGCTTGAGGACTTGGGATTCAGGCACGGCGTCCTGGGCATCGAGTTCGACTCCTACGGGCTTAAGGCACACAGCTGGCGGTTGCTCGAACCTCTCCTGGCTGATTTCTGTACGATGATCGATGCCTCCACCCTCATAGATGGGTTTCGAGCGGTTAAAAGCCCAAAGGAGATTGAGTACATTCGCAAAGCTGCCGCATTGTCGGACGATGCCTGGGATGAGGCTGTTCGGCTGGCTCATCCCGGTATTTTTGAGGGCGATATTCTGGCTGGGATGCAGGGCGCCGTATTTCGCGGCGACGGAGATTACGCCGGTAACGAATTTATCATCGGCTCGGGTCCGAGCGCGTTGCTGGTTCGATACCACAGCGGTAGGCGGCATCTCGGTGCCGAAGACCAACTGACGCTAGAGTGGTCCGGCGCCTACCGGCGCTATCACGCTGCAATGATCCGTACATTACTCATAGGCAACGCTCATACCGATCACCTGCGTATGTACCACGCCTGTACAGAAGCTTTGATCGCCAGTGAGGAGGCTGTCCGACCCGGAAACATCATGGGCGAGGTCTACCAGGCGTACGCGGAGGTCATGGATTCCGCCGGATTCGGCAACCACCGTATGCGTGCCTGCGGGTACGGGATGGGTGCGGTTTACAACCCGCTGTGGGTGGATCCACCGATGTTCTACCAGGATAACCGGCTGATCATGCAGCCTGGCAACGTATTTTTCCTTCACATGATTCTTGCGAACTCCGATACTGACCGGGCGATGACCCTTGGACACAGCGTGCTGGTCACCACCAACAGCTGCGAACGCCTGAGCCGCTCATCTCTGGAACTGGTGGTTAACTGACTGACCGGCACCGGGGAAACCCGCCCCAAACGGCTGGAAGATGTGCCCTGACGATTCTCTAGACCGGATTATTCGAGACGTGACTAGAATTTACGGTAATGGCATAACCGGACGGATCTCGAATCGTGAAAGATTGATGAAACGAGTCTTCCTTGATGACCGATGGGGTCAGTTCGAGCGATTCAAACCACTCCCGACTTGACTCAAGGTCATCGACCATCAGATCGAATGGTGCCACAGTATCTGGCGCAATATGATCCGGGGTCGGTCGAAGCAGCAAATGCGTACCGCCCCGCAGTTCAAGAATGGCAATGTCTTCTGCCTCGAAAATCTCTCGCATGCCGAGCTTACGCATGAAGGCGGCAGACGCTTTCACATCGACGACCGGCATGAATACGTGCCCGATCCAGACTGGCGGGCGTTTATCAGCCGTGGATTCCATTCGTTTTCCCTGTTTTAATTCTCAATCGGGCCGGATCATGGCAGGCGACACCATGAAGGTTGCAACGGACAGCACTCATTCAGTAGAAGGTTCCAGAAGGGGCCATCAATACTGTATTATTTGCCTTGATTCACAGAGTTACAAGGCACCCCATCCTTCCACATTTTGCAACACCGGTTCACAGTTTATCCGGTGTCACGAGGGCATGATTCATGGCAGTTGAACAAGGGAAGAAAGCACCGTCATTTTCTTTGAATGATCACGAGGGTAATAAGGTCAAATTGAGCGACCTTACGGGCCAATGGGTCGTACTGTATTTCTACCCGAAGGATGACACCCCGGGCTGTACGATCGAGGCATGCGATTTCAGTAACGACTTAAACAGCTTTCAGAAACTCGGTGCCATTGTCTATGGGTGCAGCCCAGACTCTATGGAGAGCCACCAGAAGTTTATTCGCAAGTACAAACTCAAGGTTGGACTTCTCTCAGACCCCAATCATAAGACCATGGAAAGGTACGGCGCCTGGGGCGAGAAAAACATGTACGGAAAGATTACCGTAGGTGTAATCAGATCCACAGTGCTGATCGATCCACAGGGCAGGGTTGCCCGACACTGGAAAAGGGTCAAGGCCAAGAGCCATGCTAGCTTCGTACGAAAGTCCCTGGAAGAACTCTCTGGGAGCTGAGCGGGCTTTCCAACAGATCCTAGCGGGCTGTCAAAAGCCCACAGAGACCGGCCTATCCCCGAAGTTCCTGCTAGACACCTAGCGCAGCGTCGGCAAACGAGACCAGATCAGAAAACACGGCGTCGACCTCCGGCCAATCCTCGACTACCGCAGTGGCACCCCAACCACCGCCTGATGAGAGATCCTGACGATCGATCCATACGCAGGACATACCCGCAGCTTTTGCCGGCTGGTGGTCATGATAAAGGCTCTGTGCCACGTGCAGGGTGCCGGAGCGGTGGATTCCGAAGTCCTTGTCCAGCGCAGTGAAGAGATAGTCAAAATTAGCTGAATCGGGCTTGTATGAACCAATCCGCTCTGCGGTATAGATGGCATCGAACTCCACCTCCAGGCGACGGTTCGATTCGGCAAACCCGGCATCGTGAACGTTTGACAGAATAACCAGGCGATAGCTGTCCTTTAACTGCCGTAGGGCCTCAATGCTGTCCGGAAAGACGGGCCAGCGTCCTACGGAATCTCCAAATTCCCGGTTGAGCACTGCATTGGTGACAAGACCATTGGCATCGGCGAACCGGGCGTGGACATGACTCAGGACATCCGAATACAGCATGCCGGGCGCAGTGGCCTGCTGAGTATTCTCCCACTCCGCAAAACGACGCAGTACCTTCTGCCGATCGAGATCGGCGTTTTCATTGCTCTCCAGTAGGGGCTGGAAAGCATCCCAGATACCAGTTTCCCAGTCGATCAGTGTCCCATAGCAGTCAAAACTCAGTGCTTCAAATGCTTTGTAGTCCAGACCCATGGGAGGCCCCTTTTCTGTTACCGGAATTCGGTCAACGCTTACTTGTTAGACCACCGGGCTACCGGCTCTGCTGAGTGACTCGGCAGCGCTTTCCACCGCGCCACTCCCGTGGGCCACACCCCGGGCTTTGAAAGCCGCATCCATTGTTGCCAGCGCGCCCAGTAGCATGGGCGGATTCATATGTCCCATATGACCAATTCGAAACACCGATTTACCGTCCATGTATTCCGGTAAATCGAACCCCAGCCCCAGTCCCAGCGTCAGGCCCGCTTGTTCCTCGCACCAGCGACGCATGCGGGCCATGTCACATCCGTCGGCCCGAACAGTGGTCACCGCGTGGGAACGGTATGCGGGGTCGTCGATATTGCAGCGCAGGGGACCGTCACGCCCCCAGGCCTCCACCGCGGCCCAGACTGCCCGGGCCAGTTCGGCATGTCGTAGCCAAACCACTTCGCGACCCTCTTCGGCGATCATGTCCAGAGCAGTCCGTTGTGCAAACAGCAGGTGAGTCGGTGCAGTACCGTAGAAGCGCTGGTAAAACACCTCTGGCTCGACGCGAGGTCGCCAGTCCCAGTACGGTGACGGGAACGGAACCTGCTCAGCAGCCTCGCGGGCCTTGTCGTTGAACAGCAGGTAGCCCAATCCAGGGGGCGTCATCAGACCTTTCTGACAGGCTGTCACCGTTACATCGACACCCCACGCATCCATCTCGTACCGATCACAGCCGAAAGATGCGATCGTATCCACCACCAGCAATGCCGGGTGCCCCGTTTCGTCGAGAGCCTTGCGAATATCGGCGATATCATTGCACACCGAGCTCGCCGTATCAGTATGCACCGCCATAACGGCTTTGATTCGATGGTCTTTATCCGCATCCAGCCTGGCCTGGACTTCCTGAGTGTCGACCGGGCCGGTTCTTCCGAAATCCATTTCCTCGACATCAACGCCCATCCACTGGCCGATGCCTGCCCAGCTCGCACCGAAGGAACCGCTGTTCAGGAACAAGGCCTTGTCACCGGGCCCAAGCAGATTGCTGATCGCTGCCTCCCACACGCCATGGCCGTTACAAATGTAAAGCGCGGCTTTCCCTTTTGTGCCGGCAAGCTCTGCCAGGTCCGACAGAATACTGTCCGTCATCCCAATCATCTCGCCTTCGTAAATATTCGGTGCTGGCTGGTGCATCGCGCTCAACACGCGATCGGGCATGACCGATGGACCGGGCGTCAGAAAAAGGTCACGCCCGGAAGACAAAGACACTGATGGCATCGCGGAAACTCCTGAAGAAACTACCGTGCCTGGATTCAGATTTCCTAACTCGGCACGTATCAGACACTGGATAGAATGTCGGAACGCAATGATACCACCCGATCCCCAACAGCAGACCAACAGGAACAGCTGCGTGGCACGACCACGGGGCTTGGACCTGAATGATCCCGCCCGAATTTCCGTCTCGAACCCGTTCGCTGGCAGTCAGCGGCGGCCGGCACCCCCATAAACTACAGGACCCACCTTGGTCCCGCTCGGTCCCGCCGGGTCGGGCTGTGTCGGTCGGTAATTCTGTCGCATAACCTGACCTTGTG
>CAZEKE010000119.1:0-4519 GCA_964512815.1 uncultured Acidiferrobacteraceae bacterium | reverse complement strand
AGAAACCGAAGTCGATTGGGGGTGTGATCTTTTTCCAGTCTCCTATGACCTGCAGAACCCTGACCGGGGCACCGTGATTGAGGCGTCCCACCACCACCGAATCTTTACCCGTCGAGGGCACACTTCTCAAGCGTACGTTATCACCTGAAACACTGCCCGGGCCCGAGACGCTGGTGACGAACTTTCCGTAAATCCACACGGCTACTCCCAGGGGAGTGTTGACCTTGCACCAGCCGCCGTCAGACGCAATCACCTTGACGGGATCACCGGGGGAGAGCCTGCCGATCACCGCTGAAGCCTGACTTCGTGTTGCATGGCCCATCGCGCCGCCTTTGCCCACGTAAGCCGCCCGGAAAGCAGTCTTATCTGTAGGGTGGGAAGGACTGGTGGAAGACCGGGTTGCCGTGTCGGCTTTTGACTTGGCGAGATCGCCTGCAGCCTTTGTGCTGGAGTTTTCAGTGCCTTGATCCTTGCGGGGCTTGATGACGATCCGTGCCCGACTGGAATCGTCCTGCCCGGTTCCGAGCGTGCTTGAATCAGTGCTGCCGCCCTTGTTTTTGGGCGCCCTGGTGGTGACGGTATCTCCACGCACCTTCATCTTGTCTTCGCCCATGTCGTACTCAATGGTCTCGCCTGTAATGGCATCGCCTCCTTGGCGGACTTTTGCCTCCTGAATAAACGTGACCACGTTCCTGATCTCATCGAGCTCTATGGTCAGGCCCTGGCCGATCACGTCGTGCGGCTTATTGTCGGGGCGCTGCCGGAACACAGCCGGATTGCCTTTTGCTATAGCCTTGTCGAGTTGCTCTCCATCGTAGAAGAGCTCGATTTCGTTGGCGATGATCCGGATCGTTCCCTGTTTCACCGAAACGTTTCCCCGGTAGATTCGACGTCCGCTGGAGAAATCCATCTCTACTTCGTCGGCTTCTATCAGGGCTGGCTGATCACGATCACTCTTAAGGGCCTCTGCGCCGGACGTCCAGAGCACGGAAAGAATCGCCAGAGTGGAGAAAAAGGAGCGAATCATAGGCAGAATTCTAACAAACGACCTGTTGCCTCAGCCGAACCTGCATGCACACAACAAAACGACTGGTTTTGTATTCAGCCCGGTCACTGCACCGGTGGAGTCGGCTAACCGCCCTGGCTCCGGTTGAGTTTGACCGTCATCCGCTCTGCTCTCGTCACGCTGCCGGGGTCGTCGGCAGTCCGTCCCTGGACTACTTTGACATTTCCTGTCAGCAGAACTTCCGTCCCGTCAGAAGAGACCCAGCCGGAATCACTATAGGTGTGGCGAAAATCCTTTCCGTCCTGATACTGGGTCAGATGAGGATTATCGATCAGGGCCGTGTTGTCATCGGGGAAATGAACCAGACGATCGGCTTCAAGCACATAAACCACACCCTCGGCATCCCGCCCGGTCGCGGTGAAGTTATGGATCGAGTAATCCGGTTCATGGCTGGCTGTGGGCGACGTCACGGGCTTGTCGGTGTCCAGGAAAGACTGCTGAAGCCAGGTGCCGAGTCCGATCAGCGCAAGCATGATGCCGAGCAGAACGAACCGTTCCAGATTACGCTCTTTCACACTAGAAAATACCGGCACGTATCAGGTCCAGGGCGGTAAGTGCCCCGACCGGCCGATCTTCGGCATCGACTGCAAAAAGTCCGTTAATCGAGTGAAGTCGCATCACTTCAACTACCTCGGCTGCCAGTGCACCGGCCTTGGTTGTTCTCGGTTCGGTCACCATCACCTTCGAGATTGTCGAGCGCTGAATGTCGATGCCGTGGTTCAGTGACCGCCTTAGGTCTCCGTCGGTATAGATGCCAACCAGACAACCTTCATCGTCAAGGATCCCGGTCATGCCGAGTCCTTTGGAAGACATCTCATCCAGTGCTGCGATCAGGCTGGCGTCCCTGTTGACCAGGGGCATGTCATCGCCCGTGTGCATGATGTCACTGACATAGACCAGCAGGCGTCGGCCCAGAATACCGCCCGGATGTGAGCGGGCGAAGTCCTCCCGGCTGAAACCCCTGGACTTGAGTATCGCAACAGCGAGCGCGTCGCCCATGGCCAGCGTCGCGGTGGTACTAGTGGTCGGTGCCAGATTGTGTGGACAGGCCTCGCGTTCCACACTGGTATCCAGGTAAACCTCGGCCGCCCGCCCGAGCGTGGATTCGGGATGACCGGTCATCGCGATCAGAGGGATCGCCATCCGTTTTATAATCGGCAGGATCGTCAGAATCTCTGGGGTTTCACCCGAATTCGATATGGCGATGACCAGGTCGCCCGGGGTGATCATGCCAAGGTCACCATGACTTGCCTCACCAGGGTGGACAAAAAACGATGGTGTGCCGGTGCTCGCGAGTGTAGCCGCGATCTTGCCGCCCACGTGACCGGATTTTCCCATGCCAACCACCACCACGCGGCCCGAACACGCCAGCATGAACTCACAGGCGTTCTCGAATGCGCTGTCCAGGCGGGCTGCCAGTTGCTCAAGCGCACCGCTCTCCAGCATCAGGACGTTGCGCCCTTCAGCCACGAATTTGATTTTATTCATTACACCTAAATCCAGAGCACTCAGAGACCGGTAATCGCAATCTCAGTTATTCTACTGGAATCAATACACACCGGCGTGTAGCGCGGGGCAATCAGGGTGAACAGTCAACTTCTCATTGGAACACGCGGTTGGGACCACCCTCACTGGTCTGGAGCATTCTATGACCCCGAACTACCGCCGGAGTGGCGGCTGACCTATTATGCCAACCTCTTGCGAGCGGTCCTCCTGCCCGAATCTACAGGCGTAAAGCTCGATGCGACACTCGCCTCGGTCTGGTTTGAAGATACCGATGTAGGATTCAGGTTTGTCGTCGAGGTCTCCGCTGGGCTCGTCAAGCATGTCTCTGACCATCGGGTAGGCCTAGAGGGTTGGCTTAAAGGTATCCGGTTTCTGGGAGGGCAGGTCGCGGCCGTGCTGGTGCGACCTTCGCCGACAAACGGGCGTCTGACAACGGCCGTACTTGAGCAATTCTGTGATGCCGTTTGGCCGGTTCCCGTCTGTGTAGGGCCGTCAGATCACCCAAATGGACAAGAGGACTGTGAAGTGGTCTGGTATCCTTCTTGGCAGGCGGCCCAAACGATTGGAGACTATATGGTGGTGTTGTCGGACACGGGCGATCCGGCAGCACTTCGCCGGCTCATCGAGTGGTTTATTGCACAAGATTTGGAAGGTGCCGCGCTCTTTATGACTGATCGTGTACGCGGATTCGAACATGCACAGCAGGCGAGGCTGATTGCAGAGATGCTTGGCGTATGATGCACCGCATCGCCCAGTTTGGCCCAGTCTCGATCCGGCAAGAAGTTTGTGGCTTGCACTTGCCGGGCTTTGGTATTCATCCCGGCTGACTGACATGAAATCTGCCGGATCGCTTTACGACCGCCTGGTGCTCGATCACCCGATCGTGGTGCTTGTCCTTCTGGCAGTGATTCTTCTTGGTTCGTCTTTTTACAGTACTGAGTTCAGGTTAGATGCGTCGGCAGACTCCCTTCTGCTCGAGGATGATCAGGACCTGCGCATATTCCGCGAGCTGTCTGAGCGCTACCATGAAAACACTGCCCTGTACCTGGCATTTACCCCGCATGGGGAGCTTTTCGGCAGTCACGCCCTGCAGGTGATCCAGCGGCTCAAGCAAGAGATCGAACTGCTGGAAGGTGTCGACTCGGTGTCATCCGTGCTTGATCTGCCATTGCTGAAGCAGAGCGATCTCTCTCTCGCGGAACTCGTGACCGGTTACCGGACCCTGCAAAGTGAGGACGTAGACACAGCCAGCGCTCAAAAAGAACTGCGGGCGAGCCCGGTTTTTAACAATCTGGTCGTCAGCGCTGACGGTACGACGACCGCATTACGGATCAATCTGGCGAACGACGAAGACTTCAAGGAACTGAACAGAACAAAGTATGAACTTCTGTACAGGAAACAGCAGGCGGGACTGAACGATTCCGAGCAGCATGATTTGGATCTTGTCAGTGCCCGTCATGCGACAGCAAAGCGGGAAGTCGATGGACGCAATCATCGGCTCATCGTTTCGATACGGTCAATCATCAGCAAACACCGGGGTGAAGGCCAGCTGTATCTCGGCGGTTTACCCATGATTGCCGATGACATGATTACTTACATTCGGGACGACCTGGTTGTTTTTGGGTTGGGCGTATTTTTGTTTCTCGTCCTGATACTGGGCTGCATTTTTCGGCTTATACGCTGGGTGCTGTTACCGCTGATGAACTGTGCCTACGCAGGGCTGGTGATGGTCGGCCTGCTGGGACTTGTGGGGTGGCCGGTAACCGTGATTTCCTCAAATTTCATCGCGTTGATGCTGATCATCACGATGTCGATGAACATTCACCTTGTCGTGCGCTATCGGCAGCTCTGTGTGGACCACCCGGACCACTCCCAGCGTGAGCTGGTTTTGCAGATGGTCAGAAAATTGTTCTGGCCCTGTCTGTATACGGTGCTGACGACAATCAT
>CAZEKE010000118.1:0-15243 GCA_964512815.1 uncultured Acidiferrobacteraceae bacterium | reverse complement strand
AGTGATGCTGGAATAGAGCCAACCGATACAAACAATCGACAGAGAAAAGCTTTCAGGTGGGATTGAGCTTCGGCATACCAGGCAGAACGAAACTCAAGAACTACTCGACGGAAAAAACATTGCGCTGCTTCCCGGTACGCTGTTGATTGCTGATACCAAAAAGCCGATCGGTATGGCCGGAATAATGGGTGGGCTGAGTAGCGGAGTAGGAAAGCTGACCCGTTCGGTGATGCTGGAGGCGGCGTTTTTCAGACCGGGTGTGATTGCGGCCAAAGCGCGGGAGTACGGCCTGCAGACCGATGCGTCCTTTCGTTTTGAAAGGACGGTCGATCCCAATCTTCAGAAGACGGCAATTGAACGGGCGACTCGATTACTGCTCGACATCAATGGAGGAAAGCCGGGTCCAGTTTTTGAGGCTCTTGACCAGCAGGCGATTCCCAAGGTTGTCTCCATTTCACTACGCAGGCAAAGGCTCAGCCGGGTGTTAGGTCAAGACATACCGGTGGATTCCGTGAGCCAGATACTCCGTTCTCTGGAAATGTCTGTGAAGCCGAGAGCCAATGGCTGGACGGTCACACCACCGAGTTATCGGGTAGATATATGTGCCGAGCACGACTTGGTGGAAGAAGTCGCCAGAATCAACGGTTATGATGCGGTGCCGATTCGCAGGCCCGCTAATGTCGTTAACTGGGCTTCGCGAGGTGAAGTAGCCATAGATCCTGACCGAATCACAGACTACCTGGTAGATTGCGATTATCAGGAAGTCATGACATACAGTTTTGTAGATGCTGATATTCAGCAGTTGATTGACCCTGGAGAGAATCCAATTCCGCTGATGAACCCTATAGCATCCCACATGTCCGTTATGCGAACCAGCTTGTTGCCCGGTCTGCTTCTGACTCTGGCCAGCAACTATCGACGGCAGTGGCGTCGTATACGAGTGTTTGAAATGGGTAACGTGTTTCACGGCGACCACAAAACACAGAGCCAGGTCTGCCGGCTTGCTGGGGCAATTACGGGCGATGTAGCGACCCAACAGTGGGATACCTCGGGGAAACATGTAGACTTTTATGACATCAAAGGTCATGTCGAGGGATTGTTTCAAATATGTGGACATACCCTGGAAGATCGGCTGGAGGCGCGCCCACACCCGGCCCTGCATCCCGCCCAATCAGCAAGAGTTTTTAGAGGAAAGAAGACTAACGGCTGGATCGGTCGACTTCATCCAGAAGTCCAAAAGCATTTTTCCATAGAACAGCCTGTCTATACTTTCGAGCTGGATCTTGATGCGGTCAGCGCCTGGACTTTGCCTTCATTTGAGGAAATGTCCCGCTTTCCGGCAGTGAACCGTGATCTTTCCCTGGTGGTTGACCGGGCAGTGCCCGCTACGGCAGTTCGCCGGGTGATCTGTAGTTCAGCCGGCCCAATCGCTACCAATGTCTCTCTATTCGACATATATGAGGGTGAAGGTGTGGAAAAAGGTAAAAAATCTCTCTCCTATGGGTTGACCCTACAAGCATCTTCACGCAATCTTAACGACCAGGAGGTTGAGGAGGTTATTGGACGTATACTCAATCACCTGAAAAATAAACTGGGCTGTGAGCTCAGGACACAATAAAACAATCTTCTAGTAGAGGATGGCGAGATGACGGTCACCAAAGCGGACCTGGCTAACACGTTGTACGAACAGCTTGGTCTGAATAAAAGAGAGGCCAAGGAACTTGTGGAGCTTTTCTTTGAGAAGATCCGGGAGGCACTCGAAAGGGGAGAGAGTGTAAAGTTGTCGGGATTCGGCGGCTTCAGCGTGCGAGACAAACGAAGCCGTCCTGGCCGTAATCCTAAAACCGGAGAAGAAGTTGCTGTTTCGCCCAGACGGGTTGTGACGTACAAAGCGAGTCAGAAGGTCAAGGCAAAGATCGCTTCGAATAATGTCTCGAAATACAGTTCAGGAGAGGCGGCGAGTCAGTCATGACAATGCTCGACCCCAATGCCGATGAGTTACCACCGATACCGGGTAAACGTTACTTCACCATTGGCGAAGTCAGTGAATTGTGCTCGGTAAAGCCGCATGTATTACGCTACTGGGAGCAGGAATTTCCACAGTTGCAGCCGGTCAAGCGACGTGGCAATCGGCGTTATTATCAGCGGCATGAGGTGGAGTTGATTAGAAAAATCAGACGACTTCTCTACATGGAAGGCTACACAATTGGAGGTGCCTGTAATCGTTTGAAAGGAGAAAAAGATAGGAACGACGTTGGTGGCAAGGGAAAAGTCTACGAAAAAGTCATCAATGAGCTGACAGAGGTCTCGAAACTCCTCGAGAACTGATAGCAGAATACTTGCGATACGGGGCGTAGCGCAGTCTGGTAGCGCACCGCAATGGGGTTGCGGTGGTCGGAGGTTCAAATCCTCTCGCCCCGACCAAATACATGAATACACTTTGCATTGTCGGCTGGGTCGGTCGACACATATTTGCTTCGTTCATTGGCATTACTTTTTAACGGACTCCGCCGGGGAGGCGGTCAATGAGTCGGCTGGACAGTTTTATTCGGCGTTTGAACGCGCAACGGAACTGCATCGATCTTGCGCTCCAGCTTGTCGATCACATGACCGGACCGTTTCTAGAGCTGGGATTGGGTAATGGCCGAACCTATGACCATCTCCGAGAATGTGCACCAGACAGGGATATTTATGTTTTTGATAGAACGATCGCCGCGCATCCCGACTGCCGGCCGCCTCAACGGTTCATGATGGTGGGAGAATTTTCTGAAACACTCGAAAGTTTTGCATGTCAGTACTCAGGCCGAGCAGTACTTGCCCATTGCGATATAGGCAGCGGCCAGCCCAAGTCGGATCGTATTTTGGTCCAGGAGATCGGGACAAAGATTTCCAATCTGATGGCCGACGGTGGCATTGTCCTAAGTGACCAGTGTTTTGATGTAGTAAACTGGCTGGAATGCGACCTGCCTGCGGATACCCAGCCGGGGCGCTACTACATTTATCGGAAAATGTCTGGCACTTCCCGCAGATAGGAGAGGCAGCACAGGTGGCCTTCAGCCAATCAGACACGGAAAAATCGATCGCTCCGCCCATGTTTGACGTTGGGCGTACATTTCTTTTTCACCTCGAGTTGACGGATAAATGCAATGCAGCGTGTCCGATGTGTGGCCGTACTCAGCAAGCTGATCATTGCCGTACGGACAAAACCAAAGTAAAGAATATCGAACTTACTTTGAACGATATTCGTAAAGCGTTTACGCCTGAGCTTTGCCGTCAAATTCAGCAGATTGACCTTTGTGGTGGCCTGGGAGATCCGCCGGCCGCGAGTCAATGCCTGGAAATCTGTGATTACCTCGTGGAACAGGGTGTAACCGTGACACTCTCGACCAACGGGAGTTTGCGCAGTACCAGGTGGTGGCAAAGTTTGGGTGAGATCTTCAAAACCAACGATTCATTGGTCGAGTTTCATATCGATGGTCTGGAGGATACCAACCATCTTTATCGGGTGAATACACAATTCAGAAAGATCATTGAAAATGCCAGCCATTATCTGCAGAGCGGCGCTATTGCCGAATGGCATTTCATTCTGTTCAAGCACAATCAACACCAGGTGGAAGAAGCCGTGGCTCAGAGCCGACGTATGGGTTTTAGCCAGTTCAAACTGATTGATACTGTCCGATTTGGGAAGGAGAAAAGGTTTCGCTACCAGACGCCAACAGGAGAAATCAGATACCTGGAGCCAGCAACTATCAATGCAGCGGGTTGGAAAATGAGTGCTGATCTAGATAATGAAGATGATGTGTCAAGGTCACTTAAGGAAAAGTCTCGTGCCGCGGTCGCCAATGGAATTCAGTGCAAATCCGCGATCCAGAACAGACCCTATGTCGTCGCGGATGGCAGTGTATCGGCTTGTTGCTGGGTTCAGGGTTCCGAAGATGAAAAGCAAATGTACCAGCGTGCCGGTGGAAGAAGGGAAGAACATAATATTCTACAAAGACCACTCACAGAGATTCTTACGGAAGAACCGTTCGCCAGTATCTACCAGGCCGCGTGGGTGAACGGAGATAACCCGGTTTGTATACGTAAGTGTGGGCAGATGCGTAGAAATGTCCGGCTCACGGTCTGAATGCTATTATTGGCCTGGGAAATCAGAGCCTGTTAGCCATGTCGCCAGTCCGGTGGAAGAGATTGGAAATCTTCGATGGGACGGAATTTTCAGCTATCAGGAAGACGTGCAGTCCAGGCATACGTCTTGATCGAATAATCTGTCGTTGCGCGCAGCATACAGAACGTTGTACTTTGCATCATTAATTCCGAGGAGTGCTAGGAAATATGGAGATTGATTCCGGTGCGCTCGGCACCTCCATTAAGTCAACATGAAGATTCTCATATCGTTGGTTTTTCTGATCGGGGCTGGGATAGTGCAGGCGTCTGGGATCACTGTGGGGCATCGTCCGCCGGTCGCGGAATTAGCTGGGGACGCAGGGGGCCGTGTTGACGGTACACCCTGGAGCAGTAGAGAACTGTCGGGTGTTGTGCATATTTTGATGTATGTTGATCCGGACAAGGTAAAAACAAACGAACACGTCGAGAAAGCACTCAAAGATGCCGCTTTTCCGGAAGAGAAATTTAAATCGATCGCAATGATTAACTTAGCGGCCTCATGGAAGCCCAAGTTTGTCATCGACCAGGTTCTTAAGAAAAAGCAGAAACAGTATCCCAAGACGATATACGTCAGAGATGTGAATAAGTTGCTCGTCAGTGCCTGGGGCCTGCTCGACCAGGACTACCATGTCGTCGCATTTGACCCTGAAGGAAAAGTTCTTTTCAGCAAAGGGGGTTCGTTGTCAGACGATGAGGTAGACACATTACTCGAGACCATTCGTTCTAACATTTCTCCATAGAAGAGAAGCAACCCGAATCAAGGGAACATGGGGTAGGCTATGCAAGTAGAAAATGTAAAGGTGAGCCGATTACCGGAGGCCGACTTCACGCAACTGGGGTTCGGAGATGTGTTTTCCGATCACATGGTGACGTGCAAATATCACTCGGGCAGTTGGGGAGAACCAAAGATCGAGCCGTTTGCGCCGATTCCTATCAGCCCTGCGTCCTTGGCGCTGCATTACGGGCAGACTGTATTTGAAGGCCTGAAGGCCTTTCGGGGTACTGAAGATGATAAGGTGCGACTCTTCCGAATTGACAGGAATGCGGAACGGCTACGCGACTCCTGTGAGAGGCTGTGCATTCCCGTGCCGGGAAGGGACGCGCTGATTGATGCGATTACCCAACTCGTGAAACTCGATCAGCAATGGACGCCCACTAATCGCGGTGAGTCGCTGTATGTCAGACCCATTGTGATCGCTACCGAAGGGCATCTGGCCGTCCGGCCATCGGCTTCGTATATGCTGATTGTCTTTACGTCGCCGGTCTGTGAATACTTTGCTCAGGCGAGATCTAGACTTTATCTGAAGGCAGAGGATCGTTTTACCCGGGCGGCTCCAGGTGGAACAGGGTATGCAAAAACAGGCAGCAACTACGCCGTAACACTGCGACCGATCAATGACAGCGTAACACAAGGGTTTGATCAGATTCTTTGGCTCGATGGACAGTCGCATCGGTACGTGGAAGAGGCCGGTCAGATGAATATCTTTTTTCGTCTGGGCGAGAATGTGGTCACACCAGAGCTTGGAGGCACAATATTACCGGGTGTTACTCGCGACAGTGTTTTGATGCTATTGAAGGAAAAAGGTATCCCGTGCGAGGAAAGACGGGTTTCGATGCAGGAGTTGATAGAAGCCGAGTCGGCAGGTGAGCTCAAAGAGGCATTCGGGGCGGGAACGGCGTCGGTTGTCGTGCCTATCGGCAAGATCAGTTATCTTGGAAAGGATATCTGTCTGCCTGAAAGTTCGGATAACGACCTTTGCCCGTTTCTCTATGATCAGATTCTGGGTATTCAACACGGCGAGCTCGAGGACACTCGTCAATGGATGACCGTTATTGAATGAGCTTGGAAAACAAGCTGGATTCGGGAAATTGTCTGCAATGCTTTTATTTCGGACGAATCCCAAATAGAGACTGGTTCTAGACGAGCACCACGATGACCGGTAATTGACAACAGCTAAAATAATCAGTTACAAGGTAGATTAGCCTCAAGAAAGTTCTGATTCAGGGACCGAAATCTTAAAACGTGCACGCGTATACGCGTACTGGCCTTATATCTTAGACGGTCTATAGCTGGTATTTGATTTCACAGATTAATCTAATCGATGCAGCGCGATCCTGAACCTCCGTCTACCCGATTCTCCGGAATCTTAGGTGAGTGCCCGCTGTGAGCGAACTCGCCCTGCTTGTGGTTCTTCTGTTTCTTTCGGCTTTTTTTTCGGGGTCAGAGACCGCTCTGGTAGCGTTGTCCAAGGGGCGTGCCAAAGCGTTGTTGAAAGAACGTCGAAAGGGTGCACGTGCCCTTTATGTGTTGAAGAACCAGCCCCAGAGAATGCTGATCGCAATCTTGATTGGCAATAATGTTGTGAATATCAGTGCTGCTGCGATCGCCACACTGATAGCAAGCGAACTGTTTGGTGCCATGGGGCCGGGAATTGCAGTGGGTGTATTGACCATTGTTATTTTGATTTTTGGGGAAATCACACCGAAAAGCCTGGCAACTCGTTATTCGGAGCGAATCTCGCTATTAGTAGCCCCGACAATTTTCGGTTTTCAGAGGCTGGTGAATCCGCTCGTTTGGCTGTTTCAGAAGATTACCGAGTTGGCTGGAAAAGCAGCATTGTCCACAGAAGACGATCCTACCGTCACTGAATCTGAACTGATCAGCATGATCGGGTATGGGGAGGAGGAAGGCACTATTGAACAGGGTGAGCGTCAGCTTATCGAACGAGCATTCGCTTTTTCCGATCTCACGGTTGCCGATGTGATGACGCCGCGTCATAAAGTGTTCAGTTATGATGGGCGGCGCTCGGTAGCGGTTGCCCTGGATGAGCTTCGTAGTACTCCTTTCAGTCGAATTCCTCTGCATGAGGATGACCCCGATGAGGTCGTGCGGGTCCTGTACGTCAGGGATTTGCTCAGGGTCGTTACTGACGGTGGTACAGAAGTGCGTCTCGATAAACTCGGCCGAGAGCCAAAGTTTGTCCCTGATACCCAGCCGGTGACCGACACCATAGCTGCATTTCGTCGGGAACAGCAGCATATGGCCATTGTGGTGGACGAGCATGGCACAATGCAGGGCGTAGTCACAATCGAAGATCTTCTTGAGGAGTTGGTTGGAGAGATCTATGACGAAAGTGATCAACCTCCTGATGAAATAGTACAACTGGATAAGGATAAAATCAGCGTTGATGGTGCAGCTGAAATCAGACTGGTCGAGGAGTTCTTTGAGGTCGACCTTCCGGGGAAAGCAACAGATACCGTGAATCGCTGGCTGCTGGATCACGCAGAGCGGATTCCAAACAGTGGTGAGAACTTCGTCCTTGATGATTTTGAGGTTTTGGTCAAGAGCGCGTCGAAAAGGCGCATCCACGAAGTGGTGATCAGGCGTCTGGAGTCAGCTGCGGCCAGCAGTGATATTGCCTCAAACTGAGAGAAATGCGGGGTGCAAGTGGCCCGGATTTACAGGTGGACCGCATTCGGTGCTCAATAATTCAGTTAGTACTGTTAGCGTCATCCATTTTTCAGTGGGATTGATCGTATTGAATCGCGGAATGATTGTTCGTCGGCAAAAAGAACAGAGACGTTTGAAACCTCTTCTATAGATCCGACTCTCTGGGAAATTTTCTCCGAGAGGATTTTTGTGCTCTGCGCGTTATCTCTATCCGTCATTGGTAGCCAGATTTCGAGATCATATTTGCCACCGAGATAGTGCACGACAAGGTTCATGGGGTGCACTGAATGCCATGTGCCGAGTTCATCTTGCAGCTCAGACAGACATTTTGACACTTGTTTCTCGATCACTGGTCTCAAAGGCAGCGACACCGTTGACAGAGCCTGAGAGTCATCTTCAGGGTCAACATGAACGACGACGTCTTCAAGCTCAGCAAACGACCCTTTGAGCCGACTGATCACTTCATCTCCGATCCTGTGTCCTTCTGAAACGGTAATTCTGGGGTCCACCCTTATATGTACATCGGCAAAAACATCCGGGCCCATGCGCCGGGTCCGTAACTCATGTGCGTCCAGGACACCCTCCACACTCATGATCTGGTCACGAATCCTTGATCCCAGTTCCGGATCGACGGCGGCATCAATCAATTCGTCCGCGCCTTCGAGTCCGATCCTAAAAGCAACTAAAAGAATCAGAACAGCAACGACGATGGCGGCTGCGGCATCTGCCCATGGTATGCCTGCCATCACACCGACTACACCAACGATAACAGCAAGAGAGGACAGCGCATCGGAACGGCTGTGCCAGGCGTTTGCTCTTAACAAGGATGAACGGTGCCTTTTCGCGTATCGGACGGCATAACGGAAGTATCCTTCTTTAGCCAGTGCAGAGATGATTGCTACAACCAGGGCCCAAAAACCTGGTACGAACAGCTTCTGTGCATTGAGTATTCTGCGAAAAGCGTCCCACCCTATCACGAGTGCTATCAAGCCCAGTGAAAGTGCCAGAAATACGGTGGCGAGCGTCTGAATTCGACCGTGGCCATAGGGGTGCCTATCGTCAGCTGCGTGACTGCTTTGCCGAGCGGCAAAGATGACCAATACATCGGTTACAAGGTCTGAAAGAGAATGAATGCCGTCTGCAATCAGTGCCTGAGAAGAAGCCAGATAACCGACCACGACCTTGATGAATCCAAGCGTGAGATCTATAAAGCTGCCGATCAGCGTGATGCGACCAATCTCTCTATAGGTCTCTTGACTAGTTCTAGAAGTCACGCAGCATGCTCAAAAGGCAGGTATCCGTAATGAGTCTAGTCAAGAAAGAATTCAAGCGAAGTGATTTCTTGACATCTCATCGACGATTATAGAGTTCATTGATTGTTGTTTTTGGTGTTTAGAGATGAGGGTCTGCTTGGCTTGGAAGACTACTCACATTATGCTGAAAATCTCCCCCGCTCATTATTTGCAGTAAATTCGGCATTGAACCCATGCCAGACACGGTATAATCCGACTTGCAATGTGGATTCCGTGCAGCCTGAAGAGCAGGCACGGATTACCTTCAGTCGCTATCGAATCTGCTGTTAATCTGTCGAAATCCGGCTTTCCTTGAAACAGAATCGGCTCTTCCTTGAGACCCGCCTGTTTTGGGTCTGAATTCGGCTTAGATTTACGATCGTCAGTACGTATTCAGTGAATATTCTTTTAAGCAACGACGACGGCTATCTTGCCCCAGGTCTCAAGATGTTGGCCGACTCGGTTGCACCAATGGGGCTGACAACGGTCGTAGCACCGGACCGGAATCGCAGTGGGGCCAGTCATTCCTTGACTCTGAATTCACCATTGACAGTCAAAACCGCATCAAATGGATTTCTCTATGTCGATGGGACGCCTACAGATTGCGTACACGTTGCGATTACAGGCCTTATGAGTGAGGAACCCGATATGGTAATTGCGGGTATCAACCATGGCGGTAATCTCGGCGATGATGTGCTCTATTCGGGCACAGTCGCAGCAGCTACCGAAGGTCGATTTCTGGGCTATCCGTCCCTGGCAGTATCACTCGTCGGCGCGGACCCTGTTCATTTTGAAACAGCCGGCGCAGTTGTCTCCCGGTTACTGAAAACGATGATCGAGAAACCATTACCGGGTGATACGATTTTGAATGTCAATGTGCCAGATGTGCCGATCGATGAGCTTCAAGGTTACCAGTCGACTCGTCTTGGTCGCCGAAAAAAGGCGGAATCGGTGATCAAGGGCAGGAATCCCAGAGGTAAGGATATCTACTGGATAGGGCCTGCCGGGCCGGAGGAAGACGCCGGTCCCGGGACTGATTTTCATGCCTTGAGGGAAAACTTTGTTTCAGTGACACCATTGCAGATCGATATGACACACCATGCCAATCTGGATTCGTTGACAGATTGGGTCAGCCTGATCGGCGCTCGAGACTGAGATATATCGATGAGAGTTTTTGCGCGATTGTATGATCTAGTACTCGGGTGGTCGCGGCATCGACATGCAACGCGCTACCTGGCTGTAGTGGCATTCACTGAGTCATCATTCTTTCCAATTCCTCCGGACGTGATTTTGGCTCCGATGGTTCTGGCTCATCGTTGTAAAGCCTGGCGTTACGCTGGATTGACGACCGCGGCATCGGTGCTTGGCGGGATTCTCGGGTACTATTTAGGAAGTATAGGAGAGTGGATTATCGGTGTTTATCACGCCGAGAACGCTTTTTCTACGGCGAAAGACTGGTTTGACACTTATGGTGTGTGGGTCATCCTTGTGGCAGGTTTCACTCCCGTACCGTACAAAGTGTTTACGATCACTGCAGGAATCCTGGGCATGTCTGTGATCCCCTTTATTCTCGCCTCAATAGTCGGTCGGGGGGCAAGGTTTTTCTTGGTTGCGGGTTTGATTGTGTTCGCTGGATCGTATTTCAATAATGATGAAGACCTGATTCAGGCCATAAGGCGTTATATCGATCTAGCGGGTTGGCTGGTTATTGGGCTTGTGGTTATTCTGATTCTGGTGTTGCTCTAAATCACGTGGAAATAATTACTCACAAAACTCTGACGTTATTTATCATCTTATTGGCCACTGGTTGTACCGGAAACCCCGTAATTCCCGTCAGCGATCTGACAGGAGAAAAAACAAAACACTCGGCCAGAATTGTCAGGCCGGGAGACACTCTGTACACGATAGCCTGGGAAGCCGGCTTGGATTATCGGGAGGTCGCCCGCTGGAACCGGTTAAACCGGCCGTATCGTTTATCACCTGGGGATCGTGTGATATTAAGTGCAGCAGGGCAAAGCGCAGCAACGGATCAGCCCGAAGTCACTCCTAGGGCACTGAAGTCTACGTCGGCATTAAAAACAAAAAGTACTGCACCGAAACAAAATGTACCGTCGGTTGTACGTTCGTCTAAAACCGGATCTGTTCCTGCTTCCAGGCAGGAACACAATTGGGACTGGCCGAGTGATGGTGAAGTGATTACGAAATTTGATGTAGGGAACGGAGATAACGGAATCGACATCTCGGGGTCCGATGGAAGTCCGATACGTGCGGCGGCATCGGGTAGGATAGTCTACGCAGGATCAGGTTTACGGGGCTACGGCCTGCTTCTGATTATCAAACACGATGAGGCTTATCTCAGTGCCTACGCTCACAATCGCCTATTGCTCGTCGATGAAGGGGACCAGGTTGGGAAGGGGCAGGTTGTTGCCGAGATGGGAAGCAGTGGTGCCGAGTCCACCCGTCTGCATTTCGAGATACGTCATAATGGTAAGCCGATAGATCCTCTAAAGCGGCTGCCGGCGAGATGAATCAAGAATCGTTCCGAGGCTTGGATTTCAGGGGAAGTATGATGCCTGCTGCAACATTCCGTAACTCTATAGCCAAAATATTGTAGGTGCGACACGCCGCGGCTGAATTCATGAATTCAATGGACTGCCCTCGATTCAAAAACGCTTTGAACGGCGCCATGTCGGGGATGTATTGTTGGGGTCCTGTGCCAATCAAGAAGATGTCTGCAGTCAATTCCCACAACGGTGCGATGTCTTCAGGCGTCAATGTGTTGCCTGCTCGCGCCGACCAATCAGTAATCACGGAATGCGGAGTGATAATGAAACTATGGGTCTGTAAACGCTCTCCGATCCATACACTGTCCCATGCGAAAGAATGAACCGTATGTATATCAGGCGCTTGCTCAAGATCGTATTTCATGTAGAAATGGCTCGATTGATCTTCCTAGATTCTATTCTTTTTTGTTTAATATTGGTTAAGACTCGTACTTTCTGAGATTTGTAAGAAAAGGCAAGCTAGAACATTTTCCTTTTATTGTATGTGTAGTCTGTGCTTAATTCGATAATAACAACAGTCAGTCATATGCAGTGTATTGAGGGAGTCAGATAAAGAGCATGGAACCTGTAAACATAGGCATCATAGGGCTCGGGACGGTCGGCGCCGGAACCGTGAACCTCTTGGAGCGCAATTCGCATGAGATCAGCAGGCGGGCTGGGCGGGAGATCAAAGTCAAAGCGGCCGCAGTAAGAGATATCGTCAAGTCTAGAGCGTGTGAAACGGGACCTCTCAAACTTAGCACGGACCCATTTGCGTTGACTGATGATCCAGCGATTGAAGTCATCGTCGAATTGATGGGTGGGGATACGCTGGCTCGGGATGTCGTGATTAGAGCTCTTACAAATGGAAAGCATGTCGTGACTGCTAACAAGGCACTGGTGGCGCTGCATGGAAATGAACTGTTCGAGATGGCACGCGAGAAAGGCCTGGTAGTAGCATTTGAGGCCGCTGTAGCGGGGGGAGTATCGATTATCAAGGTGCTGCGTGAAGGGCTAGCAGGAAATTGCATCGAGCAAGTGGTTGGCATAGTCAACGGGACAACCAATTATATTTTGTCTGGTATGAGCAGGAATGGCCTGTCGTTTGATCTGATGCTTGATGAAGCAAAACGATTGGGATACGCGGAGGCAGACCCCAGTTTCGATATCGATGGCGTTGACGCGGCCCACAAACTTACGATTCTCTCATCTATCGCTTTCGGAATGCCCCTCGATTATGCAAACGTTTACGTCGAAGGGATCAGGGGTGTCACTTCAGAAGACATCGCTTATGCAGGAGATTTCGGTTATCGAATCAAGCATCTTGGAATTGCAAAGCGGGTCGATTCCAGGATAGAGCTGAGGGTGCATCCATGTCTTCTGCCCGCAGAGCATGTGCTCGCAAACGTGGATGGTGTCATGAACGCGATCCTCGTCGTCGGAGATGCTGCTGGTCCTACGATTCATTATGGGGCCGGTGCCGGTGCGGAACCGACCGCTTCATCTGTGGTGGCTGATATCGTCGATGTCGTCAGAACGTTGACAACCGACCCGGAAAATCGAGTGCCCCACCTGGCATTTCAGCCTCAATCCCTGTCGCCAATACGTGGGGGGCCGATGGATGATGTGGAGACGGCTTACTATTTAAGGCTTCTTGCTCTGGATCAGCCGGGAGTTCTCGCCGATGTGGCCAGGATCCTGGGACAACGTGGGATCAGTATTGAATCTATCCGACAAAAGGCTACCAGTACTGGTGACGCCCCGGTTCCCATCGTCATGATTACGCATAAGACGTTGGAATCGCGAATTGAAAGTTCCATCCCAGAGCTTGAGGGATTGCCCTCTATCGCCCAGAAAGTGGTAAGGATCAGGCTGGAAAGCATGGAGTATGATCCTGAATGATTAAGCATGCAGACGGCCAAACCGGCGGAATCATTCAGAAATATCGTAGTCGGCTGCCGGTACCTCGAGATGCCCGATTGATTCACATCAATGAGGGGAATACCCCTCTAGTGTATCTACCGTTCTTGTCGGACGAAGTTAGGAATATCAGAGTCTATGCGAAGTGTGAGGGCCTCAATCCGACGGGTTCGTTCAAGGATCGCGGTATGACTGTCGCCATGACGATGGCGGTCCATCAAAGCAGCAGAGCGGTCATCTGTGCGTCGACAGGTAATACTTCTGCGTCTGCAGCTGCTTACGCAGCACGGGCAGGAATCACGGCCTTCGTGGTAATACCGGATGGGAAAATTGCTCTGGGTAAGCTCGCCCAGGCCATGATGCATGGTGCAAAGGTTATTCAGATAGACGGGGATTTTGACGCGGCAATGGAAATGGTGAAAAGAATGCCCGAAGAGGCCGACGTTGCTCTTGTGAATTCTGTAAATCCGTTCCGTCTGCAAGGCCAGAAAACCGCAGCGTTTGAGATTGTTGATTTTCTGGAGCGGGCCCCAGACTACCATTATCTCCCGGTAGGAAATGCCGGTAATATTAGTGCCTACTGGATGGGTTATGGTGAATACGCAGATTCGGAATTAACCACTAGCCGGCCGAGAATGGTGGGCTGTCAAGCGGCAGGAGCAGCACCGTTTTTAAGGGGGCAGCCGATTGATAACCCGGAGACCATTGCGACAGCGATTCGTATTGGTAATCCCCAATCCTGGTCTTTGGCGCAGGCGGCTGTTGAAGAATCTGGAGGGTGGTTCGGAGCCGCTACGGATGGGGAAATACTCAAGAATCAGAAGAAATTGGCAGATCGATCGGGTATTTTCTGTGAGCCAGCCTCAGCAGTCTCGGTTGCCGTGCTCCAGGCAGATCTTGCCGATGGCAAAGTGTCTGATAATTCGTTGATTATTTGCACATTAACAGGCCATGGATTGAAGGATCCGAATGTTGCGATTCAGCAGTCGCCTGATCCATTCAGGCTGAGCGACCGACCGGGTCAGTTGAGAGAGTTCATACTGAAATTAGTCGACTGAGAAGCTGGTGGTGTACGAACGACTCCTTCTGTGTCCCATTATTTATAGTGGCAAGATGAATGTTGGGAAAACGAAAAAGAACGCGCTGATACTGGTAAATTCTGCCGACGCAGAAAATCAAAGATTCGGGAACGACTAAAGTGTTGGCTTCTAACCTACTCGCATTTGATATTGAGACTGTGCCGGATGTCCAAACGGGGCGGAAGTTGCTGGATATGCATGACTGTGAAGACAAAGACGTCGTTCGGGCGATGCAGACCCTCAGGCGCCAGAAAACCGGCGGATCCGAGTTTATGGCCCTGTACCAGATGCGTATCGTGGCGATATCTGTAGCACTCAGAGGCCGGGATGGTTTCAAAGTATGGAGCCTGGGTGACGAGGGTTCAGACGAGGCGGAACTGATCGATCGTTTTTTTCAGGGTATTGAGAAATACACTCCGACCTTAATCAGCTGGAACGGGAGTGGTTTTGATTTTCCTGTGTTGCATTATCGATCATTGTTGCATGGAGTAGTGGCGGCCCATTACTGGGAAACGGGCGAGTCCGATAGGGAATTTAAATGGAACAATTACCTCAATCGTTATCACTGGCGGCTCATCGACCTCAGGGATGTATTGGCAGTGTTTCAGAACCGGGCTGCTGCGCCTCTCGATGCTATTGCTACTTTGATTGGACTGCCCGGGAAAATGGGGTTGAGCGGAGCAGACGTTTGGGACTGTTTTCATGTGGGTGACCTGCAGTCGATCAGGAATTACTGTGAGACGGATGTGTTGAATACCTATCTGGTCTATCTTCAGTTTGAATACATTCGTGGA
>CAZEKE010000117.1:0-11456 GCA_964512815.1 uncultured Acidiferrobacteraceae bacterium | reverse complement strand
GATCAGTGATGTAACGCCGATCCCACATAACGGCTGTCGGCCGCCCAAACGACGCCGCGTCTGAACGGAGAGTTATTCCATGGCTAGATACAGAGGACCGACCTGCACGCTCGCGCGCCGAGAAGGCACCGACCTTTTTCTGAAAAGCCCTTTGCGGCCAATCGATTCAAAGTGCAAGTTTGACCGGCCGCCGGGATTTAAAGCCGGATCGCGACGACCCAGAGTCACCGTGTATGGTACCCAGCTCCGCGAGAAACAGAAACTCCGGAACATGTATGGTTTGATGGAAAAGCAGTTCCGCAGCTACTACGCTAGAGCTGATCAAGCCAAGGGCTCGACCGGTGAGAACCTGCTGACGCTACTGGAGTGCCGGTTGGACAACGTGGTTTACCGCATGGGTTTCGGTATCACTAGGGCAGAAGCTAGACAGCTTGTCAGTCACAACTCCATCCAGGTCAATGGCCGGCGTGTCAACATTGCTTCGTATCAGGTTCGGCCGGGTGACGAGATCGAGGTACGTGAAAAAAGCAAAAACCAACTGCGAATCAAGGCGGCCCTTGATATTGCAGAGCAACTGGGGTTTGTCTCCTGGGTTGAGGTCGACAGCAAAGCGGTTAAGGGCGTTTTCAAAACAGCTCCAGACCGGGCTGACCTGTCCCAGAACATCGAAGAATCACTGGTCGTAGCGCTGTATTCGAAATAAAGGGACAGCCCGAGGGGAACACTGCGGCGAAGGGCAGAGTTCTGGCCGAGCACACCGCCTTCCCGGGCATGTAGATACGAAAAACTCCGTGAGGAACAAAAAATGATGCAGGAAACCAATCGCGAATTTCTTAAACCCAGCGTGATTAACGTTGACAACTTCGACACAACAAAAGCACGGGTCACACTGGAACCACTTGAACGCGGTTTTGGCTATACGCTGGGAAACGCGCTGCGACGGATCCTGCTTTCCTCGATGTCGGGGGCAGCAGTGACTGAAGTGCGTATCGAGGGCGTTCTGCATGAGTATTCATCGATCCCCGGTGTTCAAGAGGATGTAATTGAGATCCTGCTCAACCTTAAAAATCTGGCAGTACGTATGCACAATCGTACTGAAACGATTCTGCGGGTGACGCGAAAGGGTCCTGGCGTTATGACGGCGGGAGATATCCAGCTTGATCATGACGTAGAGGTCGTTAATCCTGATCATCAGATTGCCCATCTTTCTGACGAGGGTGAACTGAGTATGGAGATCACGGTAACCACTGGACGTGGCTATCAGGTGGTTGACACGACCGGTGATGAAGATGAAACCCGTGCTGTGGGTGTGTTGAAACTTGACGCATCCTACAGTCCCATACGGCGGGTTTCCTACACCGTCGAGAATGCCCGTGTAGAACAGCGAACCGATCTCGATAAACTGGTGATGGAGATCGAAACCAACGGAACGATCGAACCGGAAGACGCAGTTCGTCGAGCAGCGACCATTTTGCATGAACAGATATCTGTGTTTGTGCGCCTGGAAGAGACCGACCGGCCTGCCGGAGAAGCGGTTGACGACAAGATCGATCCACTGTTGTTGCGTCCTGTGGACGAGCTCGAGCTGACAGTACGCTCTGCCAACTGCCTGAAAGCCGAGAATATCTATTTCATCGGTGACCTTATCCAGCGTACTGAAGTCGAGCTGTTAAAGACGCCCAATCTGGGCAAGAAGTCGCTCACTGAGATCAAGGACGTACTGGCCAGTCGCGGCCTATCGCTGGGTGTAAGGCTCGAGAACTGGCCCCCGGCATCACTCAGGCGGGACAATAGTCGGAACGGCCTTCACTGACAGTTAAGAGGACGGGATAATGCGCCACTCCAAATCCGGGCGGATACTCGGTAGAAACTCGAGTCATCGCAAGGCTATGTTCAGGAACATGGCGGCATCCCTGTTTCGCCACGAGCAGATCCGCACCACGCTGCCGAAAGCCAAAGAGCTGCGTCGCGTCGCAGAGCCGCTGATCACGATGGCCAAGACGCCCAATCTGGCGAACCGGCGGCTAGCTCTTGCCCGCTTGGGAGACCGGGGTGCCGTGACCAAACTGTTTGATGATCTGGGGCCGAGATTCAAAAACCGTCCGGGGGGCTATACGCGAATTCTCAAATGTGGTCTTCGCACCGGCGATAGTGCACCAATGGCTTACGTCCAATTGCTGGACAGACCCGACGAAGAAGAAGACACGGAGGAATGACGTTAATCCCACGCCGGCAGATCAACCCACGAAAGCCCCGCACTAAGCGGGGCTTTTTTGTAGGCGAGTCGTATATTATTCGAGGCTAGATAGCACCCAGGTGGAGCCCAATGATGGAAGGACCGCTTGCCCTATTCACCGATTTTGGTGCCGACAGCATCTATATCGGGCAGATGCATGCCGCTGCAGCATCAGTACAACCTGGCATCCAAGTCATTGATCTCTTTCACGATACAGCGGCGTTCGACATCTCTTGCTCGGCAGTGCTACTGGCGGCCTTGCTGGATCAGACGCCCCGAGGCACGGCGCTCGTCGGTGTGATCGATCCAGGCGTCGGAAGCGATCGGGCAGGCCTCGCGATCCGTTTGGACGAACGCTGGCTCGTCGGCCCGGATAACGGGCTTTTCAGCTCGGCCCTCGCCAGGTCTGAAGGGATAGCGAGCTATTACCGCATTCAGACCGCAGAAGAACCGTCCTCCCAGACGTTTCATGGCCGGGACGTCTTCGTACCGGTTGCTGCGGATCTCCTGACCGGCAAGAAGGACTCTCTTGCCAAAATAGACGACCCATTGCTTACGGTCACCGCCCGACTGGCTGCGGGGGACTCCTCAGATCTCGCCCGCGTGATACATATTGACCGCTATGGAAACGTCATTACCGGTCTGTGGGGGGCGAAGTTCAGCACTAGCCGTTTGTTTTCAGTCGCTAATCATCGTCTGGTCTACGCCGGGTATTTCGCTGCCGTTTCAGCAGGTACCTGTTTTTGGACAGTAAATTCGATGGGTCTGGTCGAGTTCGCCGTCAACCAGGGATCGGCAGAAGATTATCTGGGTCTTACGGTCGGGGAGACGGTGCAGACATGAAACCACTCACCCTGCAACTGGATCATCTCACAGGATGGGTCGAAGGAACTTCCCGGCTGTTGTCACCGAATTATGATCACCGACCGAACGGCCAGCTTCCCGAGGTTTTAGTGATCCACGCCATCAGCCTGCCGCCCGGCGACTACACCGGCGACGCAGTCGCCCGGTTTTTTCTCAACCAACTCGATTCCGGGGCTCATCCATATTTTGATGAGATTTCCAATCTGAAAGTGTCGGCGCATTTCTTTATCCGACGTGACGGTCAGATTATTCAGTTCGTCCCGGTCTCGCATCGGGCATGGCATGCCGGAAAATCGGAGCACCGGGGCCGGTCCAACGTCAATGACTTCTCTATCGGTGTCGAATTGGAAGGTACCGATACAGACGCGTTTACGGCGCTACAGTATGAGACCTTGTCTGTACTCACAAGGGTTCTGACAACCTCCTTTCCTGCAATTACGCCGGAGAACATCGTGGGGCACAGTGACGTGGCCCCGGGCCGGAAAACTGATCCGGGACCGGGTTTTGACTGGGCACGTTACTGTCGAATGATTTGATTTCCGGGAAATTCGGTTCAGTCCGGGCGACGCTCATGCTCCCAGAGGACATCGGCAGCACCGGACATCCGGTTGAGGGTCCGTGCAATGACAAACAAAAGGTCGGACAGGCGGTTCACGTATTGAAGGGAGATGGGTGATACCGGATGGCCATCATCCACATCAAACAGGCTGCGTTCGAGGCGGCGGCAGACGCTCCGGGCAAGGTGACAGACCGCAGCCTGTTGTGACCCACCTGGCAGAATAAATTCCCTCAAAGGCAGCAGTTTTCCATTCAGTTCATCGAGGACCGATTCAAGGTCAGTTACCCTATTTTGGGAGACCATCGTACTCGACGGGATGCTGAGTTCACCCCCGATGTCAAACAGCGTGTGCTGTACACGGGTCATGGTTTCTGTGAGGGCCTCGGGCAATGGTTCGGTCATAAGGATGCCGATGATGCAGTTCAACTCATCGGTGTTCCCCATAGCCTCCACGCGGGCGCTGGTTTTAGGTACGCGGGAGCCGTCCCCGAGTCCTGTGGAACCGTCGTCGCCGGTTCGCGTGTAGATTTTGCTCAGTCTGTTGCCCATGCGTTTAATCTTCCTTTGGCTCGGCATGTAGATAGTACGTCATTCAGGATGGGGGGATGTAGGCAAGGATTCGCAGATCGTTGATATTGGTACGGGTGGGGCCGGTGACCACAGCATCATCCAGCGCCGCAAAGAATGAACCAGCATCGTTATCGTTCAGCATTCGGTCCGGATTGAGGCCAAGACGGCTTGCGCGTTTGAGGGTCACCGGACCGATGATGGCACCGGCGGCATCGTGGTTGCCGTCCAGTCCATCCGTGTCACAGGCGATTGCCCATACATTGGGGATACTATCGAGCTCGATGGCGAGCGCGAGGAGATATTCGCGGTTCGGTCCCCCCTGGCCCTGACCGTGGATGGTGACTGTAGTTTCACCGCCGGAGATAAGCAGCAACGGCTGCCCAGGGCTACTCTGCGTGACCAGGCGCCGAAACAACTGACCGTGTTCCCGCCCAACATGCCTAGACTCTCCGATGACCTCGTCACCCAGATTAAGGACTTCAAAGTCGAACTGGCCGGCCCGGTCGCTGACGGCCTGCAATGCACCTTTGGCCGAAGCAATAATCTGGTGGCTGGCACGAGACAGCTCAACGGCCCCAGGTTTGGGCGTCTCGTTCGACCCGTTAGCCAACCTGACCTCGAGGTCCGCCGGTATCTGCACGTTGTGCCGGGTGATGATTTCAAGAGCGTCCCTACATGTCGTCGGGTCGGCGGTGGTCGGTCCGGATGCGATCACAGCCGGATCATCGCCGGCAACGTCTGAAATCATGAGAGACACCGTGCTCGCTGGCCAGGCTGCCGCTGCAAGGCGGCCACCTTTGATGCCTGAAAGGTGTTTTCGCACACAGTTGATCTGGGTAATGTCGGCCCCGGATTTCAACAGCTGGCTATTGATTTCCTGTTTAGCTTGAAAGGGCAGCCCGTCGGCTGGCAATGTCAGTAGTGCAGATCCCCCACCCGACAGAAGGCAGAGCAGTTGATCACCGGACCTGAGCGCTTGCGTCATTTCAAGAATTCGGGCTGCCGCTCCCAGGCCTGCCTCGTCCGGAACGGGATGGGCAGCTTCGATGATGTCGATGGTGTGGCAGGTGCAGCCGTGACCATAAGGTGTGATCACCACACCGCTGAGTTCAGTTGTCCAGGCCTCTTCCACAGCTGCCGCCATCGCGGCAGAACCCTTGCCCGCACCGACCACCAGAGTCTGTCCCTCCCTGACGGGCGGCGGCAGGTATTCTGCTAGGCAGCGCCCCGGTTCAGCGCTGGCAACTGCGGTGTCAAATAGTTGTTTCAGGAAAGTGACAGGGTCGGGAATGGTGTGCATAGGCAGTTCGGTGTCAGGATTTAATCAGGTTGGCACTCGCGAGGCGTGGGGCTGCTGTCCGTACAGCAAATAGACTTGGCAGGCCGTGTTGAAGGTGTTCATTGCGGCAGACTGATGTTAACCGGAAAAGGATCGTGTGCGAACAAAAGATCGCCCATTGACCGATTGATCTCTGATCCAATTCAGGGTGGGGAACGTTCGGTCGCTTTTCGCACCGAATTGGACCGGACTAATAACATAAAACCTTTCGATAGCGTTATCTTCAATCCGGTCGCGCTATATTCAGGGAAAGCGTGATCAGTACCCTAGGTGTACGTGTAAAAGTACGGGTCATTCCCGGTGAGTTTATGGCTATGCAGTGGTTCCGAACGGTCTACTACGGATGGTATGTTGTTGCAGGCGCCTTTATGGTCATGCTTCTAGGCTTCGCCTGTGCGTATTCCTACGCCACTTTTTTTCCAGAGCTGGAGAAGGAATTCGCAGCCTCAAGAGCTAGAATATCGTCGGTTTTCTCGATTGCCGGCGTTTTGTATTTTTCTCTGGGAGCCATCAGCGGTCCCCTCTCCGACCGATTCGGCCCCCGCTGGGTCTGTATCTTCGGATTGGGAGTGCTTGGAGTCGGACTGGCCGCTGCAGGTTTAGCTGACAGCCTGCATGCGGTGTATCTGGGATTCGGTGTTGGTGTTGGTGTTGGTATCGGTTTTTCCTATGTTCCGGCGATTGGTGCGGTACAACCCTGGTTCACGACCCACAGGGGATTTGCGTCCGGTCTAGCCGTTTCGGGTATAGGTCTGGGGACTTTGCTCGGACCTGTCATCGCAACCGTCTTGATCGGGGAATTAGGCTGGCGCTTGAGCTTTGTGACAATGGGGGTTGCTGCAGCGTTCGCCGGTGCGGCAGCCTCTCTGCTGCTTGATAATGATCCATCCCGCTATCCGGATGCCGTGGAAGCCGAGAAGGGTGGACCCGATACCGCTCATTCCGGGTTGTACCTGAGCCAGGCCGTGCGGACCGGCCCTTTCTGGTTTTTGTTTCTGTCCTGGTTGAGTCTCTCCTTTGCTATTTTCATCCCTTTTGTGCACCTCGTACCCTATGCACTCGACCATGGTATATCGCCAGGCGACGCGGCCTTGGTGCTTGGCGTCGTTGGTGTGGGCAGTACGTTGGGACGTTTCCTGGTCAGTCCCGTTGCTGATCGGTTTGGCAGGCTGTTCGTAATGGGTCTGTGCTTCGCGGGTGTGGCATCCATGCTGGTGATCTGGCTTGTCGCCACGAGCTATGTGTCTCTGCTGGCATTCGGATTGTTGTTTGGAATCTGCTACGGTGGATTTGTCGCGTTGGCTCCTGCGGTTGCAGTCGATTATTTCGGTACCCGAGCCGTTGGCGCCGTGATCGGCGTTTTGTATTCAGGGGTCGGCGTCGGAACGTTTTTCGGCCCCCCCTTTGCTGGCTATGTTTTTGATCTCTACGGTAGTTACCAAGCCGCGATAGTCACTGCGGCAGGCACAGCAGTGCTTGCAATTGTTTTTCTGATGCTGATGCCGTCGGTAACTCGATGGCAGAATCTGGCCAAACAGTACACTACCTAACGGGTTGAATAGCTAAACTAAGCGTCAAGATTGGCGTTCACTTGCGATGAAAACTACAATCAGCGCTCTTGGTTTTTTGACGGTTCTTTAAATAGCAACCGAAGGAGTCGGGATGCCAAACTACAATGCCCCAATCGAAGATCTCGGTTTTGTACTCAGAGAACTCATTGATATAAAAGAGATTGCAGAGTTGCCGGGTTATGAGGACGCTTCGACCGATGTGATCGATGCCGTGCTGAGTGCAGCTGGAAAATTCGCCTCCGATGTTTTGGCACCCCTTAACCGGCCTGGAGATCAGCAACCTCCTGTTCTATCGGACGGCGTCGTCACGACAATGGAGGGATGGAAAGACGCCTACCAGCAGTTTATAGAGTCCGGTTGGACCGGACTAATATTTGATCCGGCCTTCGGGGGGCAAGGGTTGCCCCGGGTCGTCGGTACCGCCGTCCAGGAGATGTGGGACGCTTCTAATATGTCCTTTGGGCTTTGCCCGTTGCTGACCCAGGCTGCCGCTGCAGCGATCTCGCAGTGTGGCAGTGAAGAGCAGAAAAAAGTCTATCTTTCCAAACTGGTCTCCGGGGAATGGGCCGGCACGATGAACCTGACGGAGCCACAGGCAGGTTCGGATCTGAGCGCTGTCAGGACCCGGGCCGAACCGACTGCAGCCGGTCATTATCTGATTACCGGCCAAAAGATATTCATAACTTATGGTGAGCACGATCTCACTGACAATATCATCCATCTGGTGCTGGCTCGGACTCCTGATGCGCCGGAAGGTGTGGGGGGCATATCTTTGTTCCTGGTGCCGAAATTCATCCTCGATGAACAAGGTGAGTTAGGCCAGCGAAACGACCTGCTGTGCACGGGTCTGGAGCACAAGCTGGGCATCCACGGCAGTCCGACTGCCGTAATGTCCTACGGCGACAAGGGCGGTGCGACCGGTTATTTAATCGGTGAAGAGAACCACGGATTGGAATACATGTTCATAATGATGAACCTCGCCCGGCATGCGGTTGGGATCGAGGGATACGCTATTGCCGAAAGGGCTTACCAGCGCGCACTGAACTATGCGAGGGAAAGAACCCAGGGGCGGGCGGTCGGTGGCGGAGATGGTGGCCGTGTGAGCATTATTGCGCATCCGGACGTCGCCAGAATGCTGCTGGATATGAAAAGCCGTATAGAAGCAATGCGGGCAGTGAGTCTTTATGCCGCGGCCGCGACGGACAAATCACTGCGGCACCCAGATGAGGCAGAACGCGCCCGGAGTCAACGCACAGTTGATGTTCTCATCCCGATCGTCAAGGGCTGGAGCACGGAAGTCGGGACTTGGGTGGCGAGTTCAGGTGTGCAGGTTCATGGCGGTATGGGCTTTATCGAGGAGACCGGTGCTGCACAGCATTACCGTGATGTCCGAATTACGACGATCTACGAGGGCACGACGGGGATTCAGGCAGCCGATCTGGTCGGGCGGAAGCTTGTTCGGGATGGCGGCCGGATGGCGACCGAATTGATCGAGCAGATGGACAATGAGATCGCTGAGGTCCGCCAAACGTCCGCCGAGCCAGTGGTGGAGATCAGTATAGCGTCCTCGGATTCGTTGAAGCTCCTGTCATCGGCGACTGCGTGGATCCTGGAATCTGCCGGCCAAGACCCGAGGATTCCGTATGCAGCGGCGTTCCAGTATTTGATGTTGTGGGGTGTGGTTGCAGGCGGTTGGCAGATGAACAAAGCTGCGGCTGCCGCGGCGGACGGACTTGAAAGAGGTCGAGGAGACCCTGACTTTTACCGCGGAAAGTTGCTGACCTGTAGGCACTATGCAGAACACGTCCTTCCCGAGGCCGAGAGTTATTACCGTGCCGTTGTTTCGGGGTCAACGGCGGTACTGGATGCGGCCGCGGGCGCACTGTAATCTGATTCAGGCGAGCTTCAGCCCATTGGATACCGGGCGTTCGGGTTGTGCCAGTACTACGGCGCCATCCTCCCGGGTGAAACCGGTGAGCAGGAACTCCGACTGTATTGGTCCGATCTGCTTTTTGGGAAAATTGACGACACCGACAATCTGACGTCCGATCAGTTCCTCGATGGTGTACAGTGCCGTGATCTGGGCGCTGGATTTCAAAATTCCGATGCCCGGTCCGAAATCGGCCCGTACAATAAACGCGGCCTTTCGGGCCTGGGGAAACGGCTGTGCGTCGACGATGGTACCGGTACGCAGTTCAACCTGCTCAAAGTCCTGCCAGGAGATGGATTTCAATGGGCTGTACTCCGTTGCTGAGGGTTCATTTCGAAATCTCGATCAGAGTCCGTGCCTGGCCCAGATTGACGTTGGGAAACGGATTCAGGCGTTCGGGCAGCCATTCATCCAGCCATTGGCGCAAAGGTCGCATCACCTGTGCATCAAGGCCGTGTTCAAGCAGTGCCATGACTCTGGGGATGTGTCTGAGATAGCCGGGTTTGCCGTCGCGTACGAAAAGGCGCACAAAGATGCCGGCCACTTTGCAGTGCCGCTGGGTGCCGAGTGCTCTGTACCATAGATCGAAATTCTCGATGTCGAGAAGGGGTCTTGCTTCCAGGTAGCGGCGTCTCATTTGTTCCTGGAGTCCCGTCGTGACATCACGTCGCGCGTCTTCCAGCAGGGAGACCACGTCGTAGGCCACAGGGCCGATGACGGCATCCTGAAAATCCAGCAGTCCACAATCGGTGTACTGGCTGCCCAGATCAGGTCGCATCAAGTTGTCAACGTGGAAGTCCCGCAGTACCAGGCTGGCTGCGGGTTGTGGCAAGCTGTCCAGAATCTCGCGCCAGACCGCACAGTAACTGGTCCGTAAATCGGTGGAGGTCACACAGTCGCGAGCTACGGGTGCAAACCAGGCGGGAAGTAGAAGCGCTTCGGCGATGAGCCGTTTCTGGTCATAGTCCGGTAGTTCGATTTCGGTGGCGTGAGGATGTTCGTGAATCCCGATCAGCAGGTCGATTGCTTGGGCGTACAGCGTAGCCTCATCGTAGCCGGAGTCAATCAGGCGGGTGAATGTCTGGTCGCCGAAATCTTCGAGCACAATGAAGCCTAGATCCCGGTCCAGATGGTGAATTTGCGGGGCCCTGAATCCGAGTCTGAGTAGGTGTCGAGCTACGTGTCCAAAAGCATCGACGTCCTCAAATTCCGGGGGTGCGTCCATGAGCAGCAGCGCCGGCCCAGGACCGGCCAGACGATAGTAGTGTCTGAAGGACGCATCGGTGCCAAGGGGTGTCAGTTCGCGGTGGCTTAATTTACAGCGATCCAGAAATGAATCACACTGTGTCCTGCGTTGTAGGCGTGATAGGTTCATGTGGTAGTCGTCTGGATTATGGTCATTGTAAGTGCAGGCATCGGTTTGTTAGAAGATACCATGCAGAAACCAGTGACCGTTCTCAAGGTCCCGGAATATCCAGGCCTGCAGTTTGCCGTTGGATGCCCGATAGTAATCGCGCCGAACCGGGTCTTCATCCCACCAGCCGCTGCTGATCCGTTCGACCTGTTTTTCAAGATCCTAAGGAGTGCCCCGGAGACTGGGTCGGCCCTGAATTGATCCGATGGGTGTGGGACGGGGCAGCAGCCACAGGGGACGGGGTGGCAGACAGCTGCAGGACCTCTGCCCTCCCGGGTCGCAATACGCCCAGGACTTTTCTGGACGATGATCTGCCTGGCATTCAATACCCTGTACAACAGTATGGCCCAGTCGGTTGCGTAAACAGTCGAGTAGTGTTGCCGGGTCATCGCAGTGGGCGTCTGTCCCCGGCAACAGGGCGTCGTTCTGCTCCAGGGGCAGTGTCAGTGGCTGCCCCTGGAGTGCAAGTCCGGTGACCGGATGCATCAATTGGACTGACTCAAATGCTAACCGTGAAAGCTTCAGGAACAGTCCGGGATCACGGCACGGCCGGGTCAGGCTCACTGGAACCTGGATCGATTCATGCCGGGTGTTTTTCAGGATCCAGTCGAGCCGGTCCAGTGCCGTACCGGAACTGCGAATCTGTGCCGTCAGGCGTTCCAGCAGAAAGTCTACTGCCGGGGAAAGCTGCTCAATCTCGGTGGCCTCTCCGACAAGGTCAATGCTCTGTTTGAACATCGGTGGTGGTGTATAGGTCATGCGTGGATCGGCTTGCCTGCCGGTCAGGCGATCCAGCTGATTGACAAATGTCTGATCGGTGCGCCGTGCAAGATCATGCCGGGGCAGGCGCAGCAAGTCGCCGATCTGGTAAATGCCAAGTCTTTGAAGCAGCACTCTCTGGTTGTGGTTGAGAGTGAGCCACTCAACTGATAGGTCATGCAGGCGGGAGACCAACTGCTCACGTTCGGTAATG
>CAZEKE010000116.1:0-2518 GCA_964512815.1 uncultured Acidiferrobacteraceae bacterium | reverse complement strand
GCGGGCACGGTAGGTCGGGCGTACATGGCTGGCATCGATGGCGTAAGAGCCGCCGCGCGCTGCCTTGACCACCCCTTTCTCTGGCCCTTGCGGATTGGTATCCGTGCTATGAGTATAATAACTCGGATTGTACCAGTCGTTGGTCCACTCGAATACATTGCCGACCATGTCGTGGGCCCCGAAGGGACTGGCGCCGTCTCGAGTCGGATACCCCTCGCGTACGGAACCGTCGTAATACCCCACCGGATTGGTGTTGAGAATAGTGCCGAGCCCCCCCTCGAACGGATCGCCGCTCTGGAAATAGTTGCTGCGGTAGGCATCCAGCCCATCACCCCACGGGTATTTGCGGCCATCATCACAGCGAGCGGCACGTTCCCACTCGGCCTCGGTGGGCAAGCGCTTACCGGCCCACTCGCAAAAGCCCTGCGCGTCATACCAGGTCACCAGCGTAATCGGGTGCACCTGCCGCGCGACCGTGTTCTGCAGGACCCACTCAGGGATCTGTAATCCCGTGGCCTGCTGGTACTCGCCCCACTGCGCCACCGTCACCTCGTACTTGTCGATCAAATAGGCGTCGAGGTGGATCCGGCGCACCGGCTGTTCGTCAAAGGCCTCGCCCTCCATACCACGGTCGAACGAGCCGGTAGGAACCAGCACCATCTCGATGGCAAAGCCCGTGGGTAGCCGAACGATCTGCTCAACCCTTTCATATTGGGCGGAAAGGGGAGGGGCGAAAAGCAAAAGCGACCAAGCTGCTATTCTGGACATCATAGCGTATTACGTTCTCCGTAATCGGGCATAGATGGATGCGTTAAATATAGTTATCAGCCAGATTCTACTCCAGTAAACAAACGCCGACATCCCCAAGATGGTATGATACATTCTGGCAGAGGGTGAATAATTACCTTGACGCGGATTTTTTTTGACTACTTTTTCCTTACACTCGTTGTACTCAGGAACGTTTTCTGCACGTAATGCGCGCGAAAATAAGGAATGTATGAATCGCCCAGTCCTCATTGCCCTTTTCATCAGCCTGAATTTGACGCTCTCATCACGGCTCGCGGCTGAACAAATTCGTTACGACTCGGCGCGCGACTGGCGCCAGTGGGAACTGCCTCTCGGCGCGGTGGACCTTACGGCCCTGGGCGTGATAAAGCCGACCCGCATCGAACGCCGCACGAATGCCGTGAGCGACCTCAACGATTTCGAGGGGGGTATCCGCAATGCCGGCTCGAACCTCTCTCGGGCGCGCTTCGCCATCGATGGAGATGCGACTACAGGCTGGACGCCCGATTGGACCGCCGATCCCAGCGAATGGTTCATCGAAGTGAATCTCGGGCGCGCCGTGTCAGCACATAGCGTATCCTTGGTGTTCGACGCTGACGCGGAACCCTTCCAGCTCTTCGACTTATTCATATCTACTGGCGAACCCGAAACCGACTTCATCGCCGCCCCCATCGAGGGCTCTCTGGTCTACCGCACCAAGGAGCGTTACAAAGAGAACACCCGCCACCGGGTCACCTATGTAATCAAGGAAACGGACGTCGAACCGCTGCAATATATCCGCTTCGAGCCCCTGCTCGCGGTGCCTGGCGCCAGTCTGGTCGAAGTCGAGGTCGAAGCGGTCGGCGACAATATCGCCCTCGGCCTGTTGGAACGCGGCGGCGCTGTCGACATCAACATCAACCTATCCCAGACCGAACAACAGCCGCTCGGCAAGGCCAGGGCGCTTTTCGATGGCGACCTTTACGAGCGCTGGCGCGCCGGCACCGCCTCGCGAGGCTCCTCCGACATCCTCGCCCATATGATCCTCGACCTCGGGGCTGTTTACTGGGTGGATCAGGTCCGTGTCATTGGCGGCGTGGTGGTACGGTCAGGTTTCGGTGGCGGTATAACCACCAGGCACTACGTCCTCCGCAGGCGGTGGGACTTCCGCTTTTACGAACTAATGACCTCTGACGGCTCTCTCTCTCCCGACGGCACGCGCCTGTATTCCAAGCATTTCTCGGGTGCAGCTCCCGACGAACAGCGTGTCCGCGGCCTTGTCGACCACAAATTTGACCTACTGCCCACCCGCTATATGCGCATCTTCTGGAAATTCTGGGACACCAACTGCTTTTCATTCCAACGCCTGGGCGAACAGGGCGGTATAAACAAGGTGCCGGGATGCGGCGCCGGCGGCACCACCGATGAAATCCAGATTTTCGGCTGGGGTTTCCCGCAGCAGGTGGGCTTCGGGTCGCCATTGATCGACCTGGGTGAGGGCAAAAACCTGAACTCGATCGAGTGGGGCGGCGAACAACCGCCTGTCACCTTGCTCGAGATCCGCACCCGCACTGGCAATGATGTCCTCGAGACCTACACCTACTACGACAAAAACGGCAAGGCAGTCACAGAAAAACGCTATAACAAGCTGATACCCAGTTTCAAAGGGCCGATCGACACGACCATCACCGCCGGCGGCGATTGGAGCGCCTGGAGCCGAATTTACAGTTTTTCGGGCGAGGCCTTCCTCTCT
>CAZEKE010000115.1:0-11413 GCA_964512815.1 uncultured Acidiferrobacteraceae bacterium | reverse complement strand
ACGGTATATCGTGTCTGCTGTGCCCGTCCGGCGAGGCAAACAGCCTTGCCAGTGCGTCCCGCCAGCTGTTGACCGACAGTACGGCAAGGAAGCGAATGGGACGTCAAGCATCGGAGAAAGCTCTACGGATCCACAGCTTTTCGACTGCGTCCCGGCAGCTTAAATCATTCATCGCCAAAGTGGGTGGGGCATGTCACTGATTGGGCTCATACGGCATGGCCGGACTGCCTGGAATGAGGCCGGACGCATTCAAGGCCATACCGATACGATGCTGAGTCCGCGAGGACGTGAAGAAGTCGACCAATGGAGACTGCCGGTGCGTTTCAGCACCTGGCAATGCTTCTGCAGCCCACTCCGCCGGACCCATGAGACGGCCGAACTGCTGGGAGCTACCGACCCTAGTATTGCAACAGCGTTGATCGAAATGGACTGGGGCGAGTGGGAAGGCAAAACACTACAGGATCTGCGAGCGGAACTGGGCGACGACATGATCCTGAACGAGTCATTAGGTCTTGATTTCCGCCCGGCTGGTGGTGAGAGCCCGCGGGATGTCCGCGAACGTTTGGAACACTGGATTGGGGAAGTCAGAAAACTCGACGTTCTACCGGGGATCGCGATCTGCCACAAAGGCGTTATTCGTTCCGCCTTAAGCCTCGCAACCGGTTGGAGCATGGAGAACAAGCCCCCGGTTAAGCTGCGGGACGACTGTGTTCAGCTTTTTCGTGTCGTCGAGACCGGGCTTGAAGTGGAAGAACTCAACATACCGCTGAACCCCGGTTCGTGATACCGGGGTGCGACGAATGCTGAGTGGTGAGTCGTTTTACGAACACATCAAGACTTGATGGCCGGTATCCGATGCGCGAATAAAATCCCCGAACCAGGAGGTTCCCGGGACGGACTGTCGCCTCGAGCGTGTCTACCGAACGCTCGCCCATCCAGCTTTCTGCCGTTCGCATCAATTGCCGGCCGATGCCTCGACACCGGCAGTTCTGCGCCACCGCCAGGTAATGCACCCAGCCTCGATTTCCGTCATGGCCGAGCATTACACTCCCGACCAGCGAGCCCTCCAATTCTGCTACCAAAAGCTGTGACCAGCGATTACTAACACAGCCATCGATGTCAGCCTGCGGCTGACTGTCGGGACCTGTCATGTCGCAATCTGCCCACAATACCAACAGGGACTTCTGTTCGCATTGCTTGAATGGGCGAATCTGCACATGCCCGTCCCGAACGGTCACCGTCACTGATTCGCCCAGGAAGCAATCAGCTCGGCACTCATCCTACCCCCCTCACAAGCACGGGACGGCAACCGCCACGGGACAGCACCAGCGAGTCGCGCCACGGTCCGGGCCAGTTTTTCGGGAGACAATTCGCCTTCCTCGATGAAGTCGGCCCGCCCCATCTGCTTGAGCCGTCGGGCCCGCATTGCCTGCTCGGTTTCCGAACCGTCCCCCCGAAATGGAACGAGTAAAGCGGGCACACCCGAGACCAGTATGTCGACCACACTGTTATAGCCCGCCTGTGAAACTGATAACCTTGCTTGCCCCAGCAAGCCCTGAAAATCCGGTCGGTTCGACTCGACTCGCACATTCGCTGGCGCCTCTTTCGATAGTTTTTCGCTGAGGCCTCCTTCCGCCTGGCTGCCCACCAGGATCCGCCACTTCAAATGGCGGACACAATCCAGCTCTGCAGCCCGAACAGCACTTTGGTAAAGCATCGTTCCAACTGCACCACCTCCTGCGGAAACAATCACCTCGCCTTCTTCAACGTGTCCTGTTGGACCTTGGTGTGCCGTGCTTACCAGACCAGTGTAGTGAAGGATGCAACGGATTTTTTCGGTCAGACTAAACGACTCGTGAAGTGGCAGAAAATCTGAGTCTCCATGAACAAGGACCTCGTCATAGTATCCGTTCAGAATATCCACGGTCTCCTGCTCTCTCTGTATTTCCCGTTTTTGAACCACATCACGAACAGAACACACCACCCGGCTTCGTAGCGCCCTGGCACAATCGAGCAACGGCAGTAATTCAAATCGCAGCTGCCGGCGACCGAATGGATAGAGCTCGGTCACCAGAGTCCGCGGCCGGATTCGTTGAGTCAGTTGAGAGAGTTGCTCTTTGCGGCTTGAACGCCATCGATCATCCACAGGGGTGCCGTCGGCCTGCAGGAGGCGGGAGAAATCCCTGCCGGCAATCCGCACCGGCGGCAACTGGTGAAAATCGTATTTCGGGCTGGGCGCTTCTTCCAGCGGCATACCGCCGCTCGCTACATGGACTTCGACGCCACGTTCGGAACAGGCCTCAGCTATGGCGAGCGTGCGCCTCAGATGTCCCACGCCAAGCAGGTGCTGAACATAGAACAACACCGTGGCAGCTGGCTCCACTGGACCGCCTCTGGAGGAACCAGGCGTCAGCGGGCGACGGACTTCAGTAAAGGACCGTCCCGCACAGTCAGCAAGGCCTGTACACGGTTCCGCACCTCTTCAACCCCGGAAAGCAGTTCCAGGCCCCCTTCGCTGGAGGGGAGTGGCCGGTCGCCGAGTGACTGAAGGGCCCGCGCCATGACGTCCGATGACCGGTCACCATCACCCTGTAACATATCGATAAGACCCAGTTCTTCTGCCCGTCGTGCACGAAGCGTCTGTTCCATCCTGGGCATGGAGCGAGGGACCAGCAGCGCTCTTTTATCCAACGAGAGAATTTCACAGAACGTGTTGTAGCCGCCCATCGCGACAATACCTGCTGCCCGCGCAATCAGCAGTTCGATATTCGGGTGAAAGGTGAGTGTCTGTACTTGCTCCAGCGCGGCTGCTCTGCGTTCGAAGCTGAAACGACGGGACTGGCTCATGAACGGCCCCAGTGCAATCAGCAGATGCAGGTCGGGTCGGGCATGCTCCTCACAGGCCCTCAACACCCACTCCACCAGAGTTTCCCCATCACCACCTCCACCCGGAGTAACGAGCAGAAAGGGTTCCTCGGGCACTTCGACCGAGTTTCTGGCCATCTCCGGCAGGTGACGCTCCAGATACCCGGTGTAGACCATTCGTGCGCGGGCCGCCGGACTGATATCGATGCCCAACAGCGGATCACCCATGGCAGGTACCCCATAAACCCAGATCTCGTCGTACAGGCGTTCCAGGTCCATCGGTATGCCCCGGTTTGTCCACTCCTGGCGAAGCAATACCGGGTCATCCATGATATCCCGCAGGCCGAGCACCGTACGACCGCCTTGTGCGCGAAGCAGCTCAATGGTGGGCTTGACCTCGCCTCTGAGACCGAGTGGCTCCTTGTCCACAATCAGCAGGTCCGGTGCAAACGTTTTTGCAGTCTGTTCAATAATCGACGAGCGCATCTGCAGTGTCTGGGTCAGGTCCGTGTGACTGGAGAGCGCCGTATAGTCTCCGCCACGCAACTTGACGACACCCGGAATCCGCACGAAATCCACCCGGGCTTTGAAGTCGAAGCTGCCGATAATCGGAGAACCGGAAACGATCAATACTCTCAGCCCCTTGAAGTGCTCGACAAGAGTGTGCGCGATCGTTCTACAGCGCCGAAGGTGGCCCAACCCGAACGTATCGTGGCTGTAGATCAGAATTCGTGCGTCGTCGAGTTTTGCTTCGGTCATCGTTTCCCTTCCAACAGTGGACGGCACCCGGCTTTTAGGGCACCAGGCCACCGCAGGGGATTGCATTGTATCAGCGCATTGGTAACAGGCAACGACTGTTCTGTCTGCCCAACAATGCGCTGTTCTGATGCCGTGATCCTCTGCTACAGCCGGCCGAATGTGCTTGACTATCTCACCATCCTGTTGATGATTGCCGGGTATCGCCGAACAGTACACACTGATACACCGAGAGCAGGAGTCGATCATGTCGATCTTCAACGAGCAACTGGACCAGAACGAAGCTAATTACGCACCGCTTTCGCCGGTGAGCTTTCTGCGACGGGCGGCGCAGATCGCTCCGGACAGCACCGCCATCGTTCATGGTGAGCGCCGCTATAGCTACAGCCAGTTCTGGGAACGGTCCTGCCGGTTGGCAAGCGCACTGACCCGCAGGGGGATCGGACCGGGTGACTGTGTCGCCATCATGGCTGCAAACACGCCGGAGATGCTGGAGGCCCATAACGGCGTTCCGATGATGGGTGCGGTACTCAACTCGCTGAATATACGGCTTGATGCCGGGACCATCGCGTTCATTCTGGACCACGGGCAGGCCCGCGTCCTCATCACCGATCGTGCTTTTTCAGCAACCATTGCTGAAGCGCTACAGAAAATCGAACGGCAGTTACTGGTGATCGATATTGATGACCCAGTTGCTCCTGAAGGTGAACTGATTGGCGACACCGATTACGAAAGCCTGTTGGAAGAAGGCGACAACGTCTATCACTCGAACCAGCCCGGTGACGAGTGGCAGGCCCTGTCACTGCTGTACACCTCCGGCACCACCGGCAACCCGAAAGGCTGTGTCTATCACCATCGTGGTGCCTACCTGAATGCTCTGGGGAACATGGCGACCATGGGACTGACGCGGGAGTCGGTTTACCTGTGGACATTGCCAATGTTCCACTGTGATGGCTGGACCTTTACGTGGGGCATAACCGCAGCCATGGCCACTCATGTCTGTCTCCGTGATGTTGACCCGGCGAGGGTGTTTGAACTGATTCGGGATGAAAGGGTGACTCACATGTGCGGCGCACCGGTTGTACTGAACATGCTGGCTCATGCCCCAGAAAGCGCCAAGATCCCGTTTTCACAGCGAGTCGAGATCGCAACCGGCGGTGCCGCACCCCCTTCTTCGGTTATCGAAGCTATGGAGGACAACGGTTTCAACGTCACTCACCTGTACGGTCTGACCGAAACCTACGGCCCCGCGACCGTCTGTCTAACACAGGCTGACTGGCCCGAACTTTCAGTGACAGAGCGTTCCGCCCGTATTGCACGACAAGGTGTTCACTACGCTACGCTGGAAGGCGCCAGCGTCAAGGATCCGCAGACCATGGAGGATGTGCCCTGGGACGGGGAAACCATGGGTGAGGTAATGATACGCGGCAACACCGTGATGAAAGGTTATCTCAGAAATCCTGTCGCTACCCAGGAGGCATTCTCAGGTGGCTGGTTCCACAGCGGAGACCTAGCGGTTCGCCATGCGGACGGATACATCGAAGTTAAAGACCGCTCCAAAGACATCATCATCTCCGGCGGTGAGAACATTTCCAGCCTGGAAGTCGAGGAAACGCTGTATCGCCACCCGGCGGTACTCGAAGCAGCAGTTGTCGCCAGACCCGATGACAAGTGGGGCGAAACACCGTGCGCCTTTGTTACGCTACACGAAGGTAGAAATGCCACGGCGGATGACATCATCGGTTTCTGCCGGGAACACCTGGCCCATTTCAAAACCCCGAAAACTGTCATCTTCGGGCCATTGCCAAAGACCTCAACGGGCAAGATCCAGAAATTCGTCCTGCGCAAACAAGCGCAGAATGCCGCTTGATCTTTCAGGCAGAACGATCTTCCCGCCAGACCACCGGGTACCTTTCGCTGTCCAGCGGAACACCATCGGCGTGCTCTGCCGAGCGCAGGCCCTTGTTCGTACCGGGCCGGGCATCATAGACGACATCGTCTCCCGTGTAGCGCACCGCATAGCCTCGTCGCCGTACGTCAGATGTCAGGTTCCCACCCGCACCGTGAACTGTCAGCGCGTGGAATACATAAGCGTCTCCTGGCAAGAGATCCCAGCTGACAATGTCGTACTGATCCCGTGCCTGGTCGAAATCCGGGACAGGCTCATAGTCTGGATTTCGCTCATAGGGCTCTATACCCGGACCTTTACCGAAAGTTTCAGGCTGGAACCACCGATTCCAGCGGTGAGAACCCCGTACAAACTCCATTGCCCCACTGTCGGCGCTGACCGGGTCCAGCGCAATCCAGAAAGTCAGCACCTGCCAGCCCCGCATCGCCCAGTAAGGCTGGTCATTGTGCCAGCGTGTTCTGTTGGGTGTGCCGGGTTCCTTCACAAACAACTGGTCGTAGAGCAGGTTGAGCTTCGCCGATCCCAGCAGTTGCGCGGCCATCTCGGGTAATGGCGAGTTCTTACAGAAGTCACAAAACCGGCTGTTGCTCTCCCAGATCCTGAGATTCCCATGGAACCGTCCTTCACCATTGTCGGCCTGGTAGCGATGGACAAACGGACCCGGATTCTCGATGTCCTGTTCGACTGCATCACGCAGTACAGCCACCCAATCCTCGTCAATGCAGTCCCGAACCACCGTAACACCGTGCTGGCTATACTGTTCTATAACTTTTTCGCTCATCATGTTCGAATCCTCTGAGGCCCAGCCCGACTGAGTGTGTCACATCTTATTTGTCAGGCGTTGGCAGGCATCCTACCAACCGGATGCTGCCCCAGACCCAGGCAGATGAAACGATAGTGAACCATTCAAAGGAACCCCTGTCCAACCGGTTCGTTACAATGTACCCATGAGCGCAATACAGGACCGCCTTGACAGCCTCGGCATTCAACTGCCGGCACCCCGCGCACCCGCTTTCAGTTATGACGCGGTGGTTGTAGACCAGGGACTAGCCTGGGTTTCGGGTCAGTTACCGTGGGACGGCCACAAGTCAGAGCTAATTCACACAGGCCGCCTCGGTGAGACGGTCAGTCTGGCAGAGGGTCAGGCCTGCGCCAGAACGTGCATATTCAATGCCCTGGCCGTTCTGCAAGACGCACTGGGCACACTCGACGACATCCAGCGTGTTCTGAAGCTGGTCGGATACGTTAGCTCCGGACCCGGTTTCAACCAGCAACCGGTGGTCATTGATTCCGCATCCACGATACTGACTGACGTTTTCGGTGTCGAAGGCCATCACGCCCGCTCTGCTGTCGGAGTTGCCGAACTCCCCCGCGGGGCACCGGTCGAGATCGAACTGGTTGCCAGAACCCGTACCCGGAAACCGGTCTGACACACCCCAGTGGAGTAAGATCAGAGACAGACCGCTCAGGGGACAGAACCTCGTCACTCACCTTCCGACATGCGAGTAGACATAGAATGACACGCTACAATCCTTTCAACTTCACGAACTGGATCGACAAAAACCAGCAACACCTCAAACCCCCGGTCAGTAACAAACATCTGTTCGATGAACCGTCGCAGATGGTCGTGATGGTTGTCGGCGGACCGAATCAGCGGGTCGATTTTCACGACGACCCGGCAGAAAAGTTCTTCTACCAGGTCAGAGGTGACATGGTTCTCAAAATCGCGGAAAACGGTGAGATTCTCGATGTGCCAATTCGCGAGGGAGAGGTGTTCATGCTGCCCGCCCATGTTCGCCACTCTCCACAGCGACCCATTCCAGGCTCCGTTGGCTTGGTCGTCGAAGGAGCACGACATTCCGGTATGACGGACGGGTTCGAGTGGTTCTGCTTTGACTGTGGAGAGCTCGTGCACCGCGTCGAAGTCAAGGTCCAGGATATCGTCAAGGATCTACCTCCCCTGTTCGACGCCTTCTATGGCAATGAGGCCCAACGAACCTGTGCCAACTGCGGTGCGACACACCCGGGAAAGGAACCACCGCCTGACTGGGCAAACCTCTGACAACCCGCCGTGGCGGTCATTGACACACATACCCACTTTCTGCCCTACCAGTGGCCGGATCTGGCAGAACGATACGGGTCCGCCGAATGGCCGTGGCTTAAGCACATCAGCCAGGACCGGGCCATGCTCATGGTGGGCGATCAGGAGTTTCGTCCGGTGAACTCTGCGTGCTGGGATATCGAGCGGCGGCTTCAAGAGATGGACCGCGACCATATCGATCAGCAAATCATGTGTGCAACGCCCCTTCTGTTCGGCTACCAGCAAAACGCTGCCCACGCAGATGACTGCGCCCGGCTGTTCAACGATCTATCACTTGAGATGTGCAACCGCTCCGAAGGGCGCATCAAGTCCCTCGCACAGGTCCCGCTTCAGGACATTGACCTCGCCTGCAGGGAACTGGAGCGGGCGATGTCCTGCGGACATCTGGGCGTACAGATCGGTAACCATGTAGGGGACCGGGATCTAGACGACGAGGGTCTAATCACCTTCCTGCATCATTGTGCTGACGTTGACGCACCTGTGCTGATTCATCCCTGGGATATGCTCGGACGGGAACGAATGGATCGGCACATGCTGCAATGGCTGGTTGCCATGCCGGCCGAGACCCAGTTATCTATTCTGCATCTGATTCTCTCCGGCGCGTTCGAACGCCTGCCTCGATCCCTGAAACTCTGTTTCGCACACGGCGGCGGGAGCTTCGCTTATCTGCTGGGCCGAGTCGATAACGCCTGGCAGCACCGGGATATCGTCCGAGAACACTGCCCCCAGCTGCCATCGAGCTATACCGACCGATTCTCGGTCGACTCGGCCGTCTTCGATCCAGGTGCGCTGCGCCTGCTGGTCGATGTCATGGGTCCTGAGCGCGTTATGCTGGGCACCGATTACCCCTTTCCCCTCGGCGAACAGAACATGGGGCATCTGGTTCGTTCAGCCCAGAACCTGTCTGAAAACGAAAAAGACAGGATTCTCGAAGACAATCCGAAATCTTTCTTTTTCAAGACAAATACAGAGTAATCGGGTGGCATCTGCCTACCCGGACAGGAACACCCGAGTCCAGGTCTCTCACAAACACCCGGCCGGACTCCCAGAATCTGTATTTGAACTGACTCGTATTACCTTGAACCACTTCTAGATTGGGCCTATTCTCGATGCTTAAGGGTCACTGTTAAGGACGCAAAAGGTTTCGCATTCGAGCGGCTCACCGAGCCGATTTGAAGATGTCCACCGAAGTGATTGCCGCTATTCGAACAGCCATCGACTACTCTACTAGTACGGGTGTCGTCGGGTCTGCTAATCACTCGACAGGACAAGTTTAAATTAACTGAATACGGCAGCTGACACAAAGGCCCAATGAAACGACGAATAACAAAAGTTGTGGTGGCATGCCTGATTGCAACACTGGTTTACTCTTGCGGTCGAAGCAACTCAGGCTCTGGAGTGAGCTCTAATAGCGCAGAATATGGAAGGGCAGCAACCGATTTCATAGAGTATGTAGAAAACCACCCTGACTTATTAGCGGCTTACAACACGACTTCCGGTCAATCTATGGAGGCATGCGGCCAGCCCCATTACTGTAGTTTTGGACGCAATGAAGGTCGAGCATTCTCCGGCACAGCTGACTGCTCAGAAAACACCCCATGTCCTGACGCGTCATATGAGGCCTACGCAGACAAATATTCCGACGTTTTAGCTATCTTTCAATCAGACCCCAGGTCTGACTCGAAAAGCATGGTAGGCCGGACACATTACATTAACTTCGGTCAGGCTGAAGGCCGTACTGTTCCCAACTGTAGTGGCAGTGGTGGCGGTGTCAGTTCGACGGCAGCCGGATCCTCTGGAGGATCATATGAAGCTTACGTCAACAAATATCCTGATCTTCTAGCCGCCTTTAATTCAAACTCCGGAGGATTATCCAAGAGCGCTTGGGGTCAGGCCCACTACACGGGTAATGGTCAAAGAGAAGGCCGTACCCTTCCTGCTACAACCGGCTCTTCTAGTAGTTCCGTCACAACCGCGTGTTCCAGCGCGTCATATGAGGCATACGTGAACAAATATCCTGATCTCTTGGCGGTCTTTCATCAGGATCCTAGAGGCGACTCGAAGAGCAACGTTGGGAAGGAGCACTACTCTAACCTGGGTAAGTCCGAAGGCCGTACTGTTCCCAATTGTGGCTCTGCGACCAGCGCCTCTTCTAGCAGTTCTTCGACAAAAGTCGGCGGTGGCGGTGACTCTGGTTCGAAGACTGCTATTTGTGGCAATGGTTCGCTCGAATCTGGCGAGCAGTGTGACGATGGCAACACAAAAGACGGCGACGGTTGCGACGAGGGGTGCCGTATTGAGGGCGGGGGTAAATCGAAAAACAACGCCCCCACTCTTTCACTTGGTACGGCAGGCACCGTTTTCTATGCGGCAGGTGACCCGCCTATCAACCCCATCGTCACGGGTAATGTTACTCTCGAAGATGCGGATGACTCGAATATGAGCTCTGCCGTGATCTCGATTATCGACAACCATGACCCGACAACTGATATCTTGGCTGTGATTGACGCCGCACCAATAAGTTCATCCTATTCCTCCACACCGGACAGAGGTGTGCTGACACTGACGGGTAACGATAGCCTCGCTAATTACAAAGCCGTGTTAGGCACCCTCTCCTTTGAAGCTGCCGGCACTCCCGTCGTGTCAAATAACCGCACCATTGAGGTGATACTCTATGACGGGGGGGCTGGAGGCACGTCGTTTTCTGAAAAAAGCAACGCGGAGGCGATCACTATCAAAGTAGAGGGTACGCCAACCTGCGGCAACAGTATTTTGGAAACAGGAGAGACCTGTGACTATTCAAAGAGCAAGTGTTCCGCCTATGTGGAGGACCTTGTCCTCTTTGACAACGCACAAAGGTATTTTGACGGATTGCAATGCATCAACAATTGCACTGAGGAGATCGACGGCTTTGATTTCAGACATACTATGGTCGGAGGCATGAACAACTGGTTCTTATACGACAAAGAGAGTGGGGAAGGATGCCATGTACTCAATGGCTGCCCCGAATATCCAGACACCAGCGTCGGGGGGCGGTGTTCACTCGATGGTCACGTCGGCACAAAGGGTCCGGGCTTGCCTTGACGATAGCGCGATCAAGAAAACGTATTTTACTCCCGCACGCTGGCGGGCCCCACCTAGATCAATGAAACCCAAATTAGCCGCAGGTCAATGATGAACAAGCGCCTGGTCGTCGGTATATCCGGGGCGAGTGGTGCGATATACGGCATCCGTCTGCTCGAAGTACTGCAGGGACTGGCCGGAATAGAAACCCACCTTGTGGTCAGCCATGCTGCCAAACGAACTATTCTGCTCGAGACAGATCACGCACTTCAACAGGTAGAGAGCCTTGCAGAACAAGTCTTCGGCTTCAATGACATTGCAGCCAGTATCTCATCTGGGTCCTACCGATCCCTTGGAATGGTCATTATCCCCTGTTCTATCAAGACACTGTCCGGTATCGCGCAAAGCTACGCCGACAACCTGCTGGTGCGAGCAGCGGACGTCGTGCTCAAGGAACAACGAAAGCTGGTTCTGGTCCTGCGAGAGACACCTCTACATCTGGGTCACACACGGCTGATGTCGCAGGTCATCGAATCAGGGGCCACTCTTCTGCCGGCAATGCCGGCCTTCTACCATCGTCCCCGTACCATCGACGATCTGGTCAATCAAACAGTGAACCGCGTTCTGGACCAGTTCGATATCGAATTGCCGGAAGATTTGTTCGCCCGCTGGCAGGGTCCGGTAAAGACCCAGAGTAACACCACCGTCTGACGGAGATC
>CAZEKE010000114.1:0-9643 GCA_964512815.1 uncultured Acidiferrobacteraceae bacterium | reverse complement strand
CACCCGGTCGCCATTATCGTTGCGGTTCTGGTCTTCGGCGGGTTCTGGGGCGTGCTCGGCGTGTTTTTCGCCATCCCTCTGGCCAATCTTGTGCAGGCGGTGTTCAATGCCTGGCCGAGAAAAGCATAGGCTGAACCTCCTGGCGTCGTCACCAGGTCGGGGGGAGAGACCTTTGTGTTGCCCATAGGACTCTCTTGACCTAGTTTTAGAACGGGGTATGATCAAACGTTGTAAACACCGGTAACAGGCTGTTTGTAAAGGTAAATATGAGGCATTCCATAGCAAGCGACAATACGGCAGCGGGCCAGAATTTCAACAGTGCCAATACGGCTACTGAGGGTGCCACCCGTGGGTATGAAAGGTGGGGAGTTCACAAGCTCGCCCGGTTGTTGGGTAACCCCAGAATCAGTATCACTTTGTGGGACGGCTATTGCGGCAGCCCCGACGGGGAAGATTCCGTGGGCACGGTTCATATTCGTAACCGCCAGGCGCTTAATCAGTTGTTTCTGAAGGGTGATGTGGCCTTCGGCGACCAGTTCTCTGCCGGGGGAATTGAAGCGGAAGGTGATCTGGTCGACATACTGTTCGAACTCTATGTTGCGCAAACTCGTAGCGAGTCCAACTTCAAATCGATCGGTGACTTCATTTATAAACCGGGTCCGCGGCGCAATACACTCGAGGGGTCTAGGGATCACATCCATCACCACTACGATATCGGGAATGATTTCTACCGTCTTTGGCTGGACCAGGAGATGCAATACACCTGTGCATATTTTCCGGAGGAGGATATGACACTGGAGGCAGCCCAGCAGGCCAAGCTGGATCACATCTGCCGAAAACTGCAGCTCAAAGCCGGTGACCGAGTCGTCGAGGCGGGCTGTGGCTGGGGCTCTCTCGCCCGTCACATGGCCGTGAATTATGGTGCACAGGTGACGGCTTGGAACATCTCCCGTGAGCAGGTCGAATTCGCTAACGAGCGGGCCCGGGCCGAAGGTTTTGACAAACTAGTCCGTTATGTCGAAGACGACTACCGGACCATAAGCGGAGAGTATGATGTGTTCGTCTCGGTCGGTATGCTCGAACACGTAGGCAAGCAGAATTATGCGGAACTGGGTCGGGTAGTGGACCGCTGTCTCGTTCCGGCTGGCCGGGCGCTGATACACACCATTGGACGGAACCGGCCGAAGCTCATGAACGCCTGGACCGAGAAACGGATCTTTCCGGGTGCTTACCCGCCTACCTTGCGCGAGATGATGGATATACTGGAACCCTACAATTTTTCGGTCCTCGATGTAGAGAACCTCAGGCTGCACTACGCACGGACACTGGAGCACTGGCAGGCGCGCTATAACCAGGCCGTGGACGAGGTGATCAAGATGTTTGACCAGGACTTCAGCAGGGCCTGGCAGCTGTATCTGGCGGGTTCTGTCGCTGCATTTCTGAGTGGCTCCCTGCAGCTGTTTCAGGTGCTATTTGCCCGCCAACGGAACAACGATATTCCGTGGTCGCGGTCACACCAGTACCGATCCTGACTCACCTGTTTTTGTTGTTCGTGCCGGATGCACACCGGGTCTACACTGGCCGAAGCGCACCTCGTTTCACGCTTTCTGGACTCGGCCGGTATCAAGTGAAGCTGGCCCACACGGCGATTACCCGTGATGCATCGGGTTCGGGTCATGAGCAGCGGTGCACCTATCGTGTTGAGTTTAGTCCGGTACGGCCCACGGTTCTCGGGTGTTGTCAGACACCGCTTCAGTTTTCCAACTAAGGCACACGCTCCCATGTGCCGATGCTGATGGCGGCGCGTAAGCGTCGGCGACGCAAGCGACGCAGTCGATGGCGGACTGCTTTGCGCAACACAGCGTTGGGCCTGATCGTTGTGGCGCTCAGCGCCGGCGGTTACGTTCTTTACCGTTTTGATACCGACCTTCGCAATAGCTTCGAAGGACGACGCTGGGCAGTGCCCGCACATGTTTACAGTCGACCCGCAGTGTTTTATCCGGGATTACGCTCGTCGGTCCGGGACATCGAGTCCCAGCTGATACGCCGTGGATATCGTAACGTGTCAGCAGCCGGCAGGCCTGGGACCTGGGCCCGATCACGTGCCGGGTTGACGATCCACGTCAGAGGCTTTCACAGCGCATCCGGTTACCAGAATTCAGTGTGGGCCCGGTTGACTGTCATTGATGGTCAAATCGCAGCGCTTGACAGCCAGGACGGTAAATCTTTGTCGATGGTTGAGTTAGAACCACAACTCATCGGTAGCGTTCTGCCTCTGAGGCACGAAGATCGCGCACCGGTCCGCCTGCACGATGTGCCAGAGCCCTTGCTGAAGGCACTGTTGGTGATGGAGGATCGACGATTTTTGCTGCACCACGGGATTGACCTGCGGGGCATTGTCCGGGCGATGTTTCAGAACCTGCGCGCCGGGCGGATCGTTGCCGGTGGCAGTACGCTGACGCAGCAGCTGGTGAAAAACCTCTACCTCAAGCCTGAGCGAACGCTGCGCAGAAAACTAACCGAGGCAGCCATGGCCGTGCTACTGGAGTTTCACTACGGGAAAAACGAGATTCTCCAGGCCTACGTCAACGAGGTCTTTCTTGGTCAGTCGGGTAACCGGGCCATTCACGGATTTGCGCTTGCAAGTGAACACTTCTTTGGCCGCCCTTTGGCAGAACTGTCTGTCGCAGACCTTGCGTTGCTGGCGGGCATGGTTAAGGCACCTAGTCGCTACAACCCGGTACGTTTTCCAGAGCGGGCTCTGGCCAGGCGAAATCTGGTATTAAATGAACTGACGAAAGCCGGCTATCTTGACCCGGAGACGCTCCCCAGCTTCCGTAAGTCACCGCTCAATTTGGCCAGGCGGACGGAGGCACGGGTGGACGGAGTGTCCCCTGCGTTCCTGGACTTTGTGCGCCGTCAGGTCGCTCGGGATTTCGATCCCGATCTGTTGCGCGCAGAAGGTCTGCGGCTCTACACCACCATAGACCTGCAGGTTCAGGAGCGCGTCGAACAGGTCCTGTCCGGTCGACTGGACCAGCTGGAGCAGGAGCATGGGCTGGAACCTGGCAGTCTGCAAGGGGCCGTCCTGGTCATCCGGGTAGAGACCGGTGAGGTGCGGGCACTGTTGGGTGGTCGCGACCCCCGTTACGCTGGTTTTAACCGCGCACTGGATGCAGCTCGGCCTGCAGGGTCGTTGCTGAAACCCGCGGTCTATCTGACAGCACTCGATCGGCCCCAGCACTACACGCTTTCCACCCCTCTGGATGATTCGGAATTTGAACTCCCCCAGGCTGGAGGGCCGGACTGGCAGCCCCGAAACCATGATCGGGAAGATCACGACAGTCCACCGTTAATTGCGGCACTGTCGAATTCTTATAACGTCGCCACAGCCCGGCTAGGACTCAAGGTCGGAATTGACGATGTAATCGGTATGCTCCGAGCCTTGGGGTTGGTCCGCGACATCAAACCTTATCCGTCAGTCACGCTGGGCGCAGTCGCGCTGACCCCGGTGGAGATTGCCCAGATGTACCAGACGCTCGCGGCAGGGGGACACCGGGTACGGTTGAAAACGATCAATTGGGTCGGTGACCGAGACGGCAGGCAACTGGCGCGGTATCCGATCAAGTCGAAAGTCACGGTATCTGCTCAGAGCGCTTACCTGCTCAACCGAGCTCTGCGAGAGGTGATCATCAGTGGTACGGGGTCCAGACTGAACCGGGATTTTCCATCCAGTCTTGGTCTTTCCGGAAAGACGGGAACGACGGGGGGCTACAGGGACAGCTGGTTTGCCGGATACGCGGGCAACTACCTGACGGTGGTCTGGATCGGCAGGGACGACAATCAGCCCATCGGCCTGACCGGGGCTACCGGTGCACTCACGGTGTGGGCGGCACTCATGAAACAGCTGACATTAACCCCAGTGAAACTCTATCGGCCACGGGAAGTTCTCGAGTTCAAGCTGGACCGCACGACGTTACTGCTGGCCGACGAACACTGCCAGGACACGGTGCAACTGCCTTTTGTTGCAGGCTCGGAGCCGCTGTCCGGTGCGCCCTGCAGCCGCACCGTGTTGCCCTCGCCGGCCCCCACGGACAGAAGTCTTGTCCGCTGGTGGCGCACCATCTGGTCCAGTGTTGACCGGTCTTCGGCTGACAATACTGAAAAGAACCGGAATGATCGGCCCTGATACGATCACTCAACCCGTCGCGGTCGACTCTTTGGCGGTGCCGATTCGGGCCAATATAGTAAAATTGAATTCATTATTCCTTGAGTGGCGCAACGCAGCGATCGGATGGTCGGCAACATGAGCGAGCAGGGACAAGAGGTTTATCGAACTGGCGATACCTGGTTGCGGCTGTTGCTGATGATCGTTTACTTCGGACTGGTGTTCTATCTGGTGAAGATTCTGATCGGTGCCAGCCTGGTGTTTCAGTTTGTCATGGTGGTCGTTCGCGGAACAGTCAATCCCCGCCTTCAACGTTTCACCGCAGATCTCAATAGGTTCTGCTACAGCACCCTGCAGTATCTGACCTGGAATTCGGACCATCGCCCGTTTCCTTTCTGCGACTGGCCCTCTCCGGATGGGCAGCCGCCTCCAGATGAAAAAACTTGAGCTCTATGTCGCCAGTCAGTTTTCCGCCTGAGGATTGATTCAACCGATGGAGGAACGGTACGACCCGCAACAGATCGAGCAACAGGTCCAGGACTTCTGGGAGCACAACCGGAGCTTTGAGGTCACGGAAGACCCTGGGCGCAGAAAATTCTACTGTCTCTCGATGCTGCCCTATCCCTCGGGGCACTTGCACATGGGCCATGTGCGTAACTACACCATCGGCGATGTGATGAGCCGCTATCAGAGAATGCTGGGTTGCAATGTTTTGCAGCCGATGGGCTGGGATGCTTTCGGTCTGCCTGCTGAGAACGCGGCGATTCAACGGAATGTGCCCCCTGCCGAGGGGACATATCAGAACCTCGACCACATGCGCGGCCAGCTCAAACGCATGGGATTCGCGTACGACTGGACCCGCGAACTCACGACCTGCCGACCCGAGTATTACCGCTGGGAGCAGTGGTTCTTCAATCGCCTGCTTGAAAAGGGCCTGGCATACAGGAAGAACGCCGTCGTCAATTGGGACCCGGTAGACCAGACGGTACTCGCCAACGAACAAGTGGTTGACGGCAAGGGATGGCGTTCCGGCGCGGTGGTTGAAAAGCGGGAAATTCCGCAATGGTTTATACGAATCACCGACTACGCTGACGAATTACTGTCAGAACTGGACCGGCTTGAAGGCTGGCCGGAATCTGTCAAGACCATGCAACGAAACTGGATCGGGCGTTCGATCGGTCTGGAAGTTGATTTTGCGCTCGCTGACGGCGGTGAACCGCTGAAGATATTTACGACCCGGCCGGACACTATCTTTGGTGCGACGTTTATGGCGGTATCGGCGGATCATCCTCTGGCAAGGGCCACGGCGGCAACTGATTCCACGGTTGCGCGCTTTGTCGAAGCGTGCCAGGCCGGTGGGGTCAGTGAGGCCGAAATAGAGACCATGGAGAAAAAGGGTGAGCCGCTCGGCATCGACGCGGTCAACCCATTGAGTGGCGAGCGCATTCCAATCTGGGTGGCGAACTTCGTGCTCATCGGTTACGGCACCGGTGCAATCATGGCTGTACCTGCGCACGATGAGAGAGATCATGTGTTTGCCACCCGTTACGGTCTGCCGATCCGACAGGTCATCGCACCGGTCGGGGGTGCAGTGATTGACGTGAGCGCTGAGGCCTGGGTTGAAAAGGACGAAACCGTCACGGTCAATTCCGGTGAATTTACAGGTCTTGATTACGATTCGGCATTTGAGCGTATTGCAGACCATGTTGAAAGCCTTGGTATTGGCCGGCGAAAGGTCAACTACCGGATCAGGGACTGGGGGGTATCGAGGCAGCGTTACTGGGGGTGCCCGATTCCTGTGGTGCACTGTGATGATTGTGGCGTCGTCCCAGTGCCGGACGAGACCTTGCCCGTTCTGTTGCCCGAAGATGTGACGTTCATGGGTGTGCAGTCGCCGATCAAAGCGGATCCCGAGTGGCGTCGTACGGACTGCCCGGAATGCGGTCGTGCGGCCGAACGCGAAACAGACACTTTCGATACTTTCGTGGAATCCAGCTGGTACTACGCCAGGTACTGCACACCGGGTGCGAACAGCATGCTCGATGAAAGAGCGGACTACTGGCTGCCAGTTGATCACTATATTGGTGGTATCGAGCACGCCGTCATGCATCTGCTGTATTTCAGGTTCTGGCACAAGTTGATGCGTGACGCAGGTATCGTCAGCAGTGATGAACCCAGCACAAAGTTGTTGTGCCAGGGGATGGTTCTGGCCGAGGCCTATTACCATGACGGCGAAGATTCGGGCCGCACCTGGGTGACACCAAATGAGGTATCCGTCGAGCGGGACGAGAAAGGCAAGGTCATCAGGGCGACTTGGCAGCACGACGGTAGTGAAGTGACGCCGACCGGTTGGACCACCATGTCCAAGTCAAAGAACAACGGAGTCGACCCTCAGGAGATGATAGATCGTTACGGCGCGGATACCGTTCGCCTGTTTGCGATGTTTGCCTCGCCGCCCGAACAGGCACTCGAGTGGAAGGACGATGCTGTAGCCGGTTCGCTGCGATTTCTGCGGCGCCTGTGGGCGGTGGTCCATCGATACCGGGAAGCACTGCTTGCAGTGCCACAAGGCACTTCGGAGAACGAATACGATGATGAAACCCGCCAGTTTCGTCGACAGTTTTATACCGTGCTCGCCAGGATTAACCGTGACATGGCGCGCTATCAGTTCAACACCGTGGTGGCAGCCAGCATGGAACTCTTCAACACCCTGGATCGTTTCGATCCCCAGGACAGCACCAGTCGCCGTGGTGCGCTCTATGAGTCGCTGGACATTCTGATCAGGGTACTGGCCCCGTTCGTGCCTCACTTCAGTCACAGTTTATGGCAGAGCATTGGCAGGCAGGAGGCGTTACTTGATGCACCCTGGCCGGAGGTTGACAACGAGGCTCTGGTGGCGCACTTTCAGACACTGGCGGTTCAGGTCAACGGCAAACTGCGTAGTCAGGTTGAGGTGCCTGTACAGGCTGATGAAGCAGAGATTCGGGCACTGGTGCTGGCGGACGACAAGATCAGCCGGCACATTACGGATTCGTCGATCCGGCGCTTTATTGTGGTGCCGGGCAAGCTGGTCAACATCGTCATCTAAAGGGGACCGGGCGACATGCCGAATATAAAATGGTGGGACCATCTTTCCCGGGTTTCACGCCGTGGGCGAGGAAGTTACTTGCCGTATCGTATGCTGGTACTGGTGTTGTCGGCACTTCTGTTGAGTGGTTGCGGATTTCACCTGCGCGGGCAGATCGACTTTTCTCCGCTCTTGGCGACACCCTATGTCAATGGAAAAGACGGCGGCTTCGTGAAGACTCTGAATACCGGATTGCGGAAAAGTGGCCTGGTGCCGGTTCAAGACCCCTCTAATGCAACCGCCATCATCGATCTGACCGCAGTGCAATATGACCGTGACGTCATCTCCATAGACAGCCGCGGTTTGGCTACGGGTTACCTACTGAGCTACACGGTGGCCTACCGGGTTGTGAGCCGCTCCGGCAGAGTACTGCTGGAGAACTCAAAGATCACGTTGAAACGTAATCTCACCTACCAGAGTACGCAGGTACTGCAGAAGCAAGCTGAAGAGAAAGCTTTGACAGATACCATGATCGAAGACATTGTTCGCCAGATCGTACGCCGGCTGGGTAGTGTGTCGTATGCTCCAATTCGGGCGAAGCGCTTCGCGCTGCTTAACCCGCAGCTGCAGGTGGACGGTAGCTAAGTTTTGCGCCTTGCCCCGCCAGCCCTTACTGCACAATTGCGCAAGGGCCTAGCGCGCAGCTATCTTCTGTTCGGGAGCGAGCCGTTGCTGCTGGAGGAGGCAGCTGACGAGATCCGACAGCAGGTGCGTAGCCAGGGTGGGACCGACGTGCTGCGGTTTACCGCAGGGGTGGATCTTGACTGGTCCGAGTTAATGGGAAATGCCCGTGCCCTGTCACTTTTTGTGGACCGCCGGCTGATTGAAGTCCGCCTTCCTACCGGCAAGCCGGGTGAGACGGGCTCAAAAGCGCTCGTTGAGTTCTTGGAGCACTGTGGAGCTGATACCACGCTGGTCGTGCTCGCTGGCCGGATCGACAAGCGGGCGCAGTCAACCAAATGGTTCAAGAGCATCGAGCAGATCGGTGTGGTCGTGGAGGCACGATCCCTGTCAGCTGACCAGCTGCCGCAGTGGATTCAGCAGCGCTTTAGGCGCCTTGGAATCAACGCCACCCCTGGCGCTGTCGAGCGTCTTGCCTATTTTTCCGAAGGCAATCTGATGGCAGCGGCACAGGAAATTCGAAAACTAGCGGCGCTGCTCGATGAGGGTGCAAAATTGGATGAAGAGTCTCTTGAGGCCCTGACCGAGGATCAGGCTCGATTCAGTGTTTATAACCTGGTCGACGCCGCCCTTGGCGCAGACCCTGCGAGAGCGCTTCGGATACTGACCGTCCTCAGGCGAGAGGGAACCGAAGCCGTGTTGGTGGTCTGGGCCCTGGCCCGAGAAGCGCGCAGCATGGCTGCCATCGCCGGAGCGCTTGAAGCCGGCAAATCACGCGCAACTGTGTTTCGCAGCCATCAGGTCTGGCGAAGCCGAGCGTCGTGTGTCGATACGGCCCTGCAGCGCCATCCCGGGGACTACTGGCCAGGCCTGTTGGGGTGCTTGTCGGCCGTGGACCGCATCCTCAAAGGACGGGATACATCGACTGGCGACGTCTGGGCCGAGTTGGAACGGGTTGTCTTGTCAGTCTGTGGTATAACTACACTTTCGAGAATTACCTCATAAGATATTGAAACAATGACGGAAGCTGCCAAGATAATGAGTGATATCCCGGCTTATGTGCGCGCATTTGGCGTCGCGGCGCGTGAGGCTGCCAGAATACTGGCGACTGTGCCTACCCGGCAGAAGAACGACGCGCTGCTGGCGATGGCGGAAGGCACAGCGGATAACGAAGCGCAGATTCTTTCAGCGAACCGGCTGGATATGGAAGCGGGAGAAAGCAGCGGTCTCAGCGATGCCTTGCTGGACCGGGTGGAGTTGACCCCTGACCGTATCGCGGCCATGGCCGAGGGGTTGCGCCAGGTCGCCGCACTGCCTGATCCGGTCGGTGAGATCAGTGAACTGACGCAGCGGCCTTCCGGTATTGAAGTGGGCCGTATGCGTGTCCCTCTGGGGGTGATCGGCATCATTTACGAGTCCCGCCCCAATGTTACGGCCGACGCAGGCAGCCTGTGCCTGAAGTCCGGTAACGCCGCCATACTACGTGGCGGGTCGGAAGCCATTCACTCCAATCTCGCCATCGCCGGAATTCTCCAGCAGGGCCTGTCCCATGCGGGTCTGCCGGAGAGCTGCATACAGGTTTTTGACAGCCCGGACCGGTCTGTCGTTGGCGAACTGCTGGCATTGCCAGAGTACATCGACGTCATTGTTCCGCGCGGCGGCCGCAGCGTGATCGAACGTGTAAACCGTGAATCGATGATCCCGGTCATTAAACATCTTGACGGCAA
>CAZEKE010000113.1:0-2623 GCA_964512815.1 uncultured Acidiferrobacteraceae bacterium | reverse complement strand
CCCAACGACCGGGCAGATCTGACCGGGGAGCGGTTTCGTAACCGCGCTGTAACAGACCTGTTCGAACCGGGCTCAACGATCAAGCCGTTCACCCTGTCCATGGCGCTTGCAAAAGGCGTATTCAGTCCTGACAGCACGGTGATGACCAGTCCCGGCATTCACTATGTTGGCGGCCGGCCAATCCGGGATATACGTGACTTCGGGGAACTCAGCCTTGCGGAACTCCTGATCAATTCGAGCAACGTCGGGACGGCAAAGGTGGCGATGGAGCTGGCGCCGGAAGAGTTGTACAACACACTGAATGCAGTTGGATTTGGACGGTTGACTGGGATAGAACTACCGGGCGAACAATCGGGCAGGTTGCTGAAAAGAAATCGCTGGCGTCCAGTGGATCACGCCTGGCTGTCTTTCGGTTACGGTCTTTCGTCGACCCCGCTGCAACTGGCCCGGGCGTACAGTGTTCTCGCCAACGGGGGAATGCTGGTGCCGGTTACGATCCGGATGCGGGCCGGAGTCGAACCGAAAACCCGTGTCTTGCCGTCAGACGTGGTCCGGGAGATCAACGCTATACTTGAGCGAGTGGTGACCGAAGGCACTGCCAAGCGTGCAGCGGTGCCGCACTACCGCGTTGCCGGAAAGACGGGGACCGTTCACAAGATCGACCCCGCCGGCGGATACCATAAGGACAGATACCAGTCACTGTTCGCCGGTTTCGCCCCGGTGTCTGATCCCCGGCTGGTTCTGGTCGTGCTGATTGATGACCCCAGGGGTGATCAGCACTTCGGCGGCGAAGTAGCAGCCCCGGCCTTTCGTAATATCATGTCGGATGCACTCAGGCTGCATGCCGTGGTGCCGGATGCGCCTGCAGGATCTTCTCGGGCCGTCCATCTTGCTCGTGCGGACTCTGACGCATGACTGGGCAAGACGTACGCTCGGTGCGGGTACTGGGTCAGCTCCTCGAGGGGGTGACAGACGTCGCCAACGCTCAAAATCTAGAGGTCTCCAGTCTGACGCTTGACAGCCGTTCGGTGTCATCTGGCAGTGTGTTTGTCGGATTGCCGGGCGCCAGAGAAGATGGCCGCAGTTACATAGAACAGGCGGTCCAGGCCGGCGCGTCAGCTGTCTTGTATGAGTCCCGGGACTGGCCGGTGCAGGACTACGCTGTACCCTGCTTGCCAGTGGAAAACCTGCGGCAGCACATTGGCCGCATTGCCAGCCGCTTCTATGGAATTCCGTCCCGGCCGCTGTGTGTCATCGGGTTTACAGGCACTAACGGCAAGACGACCTGTGCCGGGTTGCTGGCCCAGGCCCTGAATTTCCTTGGGCGACACAGCGCCTTCATCGGAACGGTCGGGGCCGGTCTGATCGACGACCTTCAGCCGCAGTCGTTGACCACCCCGGATGTCATCAGCCTAAATGCGCATCTTGCACGGTTGCTTAACCAAGGCGCTGACAGTGTCTGCCTGGAAGTTTCGTCTCACGCGCTGGATCAGGGCAGGGTGGACGGAATTGAGTTTGATGCCGCAGTTTTTACCAATCTCAGTCGCGATCATCTTGACTACCATGCCAGCATAGATGATTACGCAGCGACCAAGCTTCTGCTGTTTCGGAGCGGCAGTCTCCGCACGGCTGTGATCAACTCCGATGACCCCTGGGGAGCTGAGTTTGCAGTGGCCGGTCTATCAGCTAAGGTCTGGACCTACGGAGTCAATGCCAATGCTGATGTCTATCTGCGCGGAGCAACTGCGCTGCCTGGCGGATACCAACTCCAACTGTCGTCGCCTTTGGGCGTTGTCGATTTCCGGACGTCATTACTCGGAGAGTTCAATGTCGTCAATACAATCGCAGTGGTCAGTACCCTGCTGGCGCTCGAGTACTCTCCTGACCAGATTGAGCAAGTCATGCCTTTTCTGCGACCCATGCGGGGGCGAATGGAACTGGTAGAGCATCAAAAATCTGCACCAAAAACGATTGTCGATTTCGCCCATACCCCGGCAGCACTCGAACAGGTGCTGACCGCATCACGCCGCCATGCAGCAGGTGATTTGTGGTGTGTATTTGGCTGCGGCGGTGATCGCGATCCAGGAAAGCGTCCTTTGATGGGAGCAGTGGCACAGCGTCTGGCAGATCATGTGGTGCTGACCAGTGACAACCCGCGCGGTGAGTCGCCCTGGCAGATTCTCGATCAGATCCAGTCCGGCATGAGTACACCACCAAGGACGGTGGTCGTTGACCGGAAGGAGGCAATACGTTTTGCACTAAATAATGCGAGTGATAACGATCTCGTTCTGATCGCAGGAAAGGGTCACGAAACGGAGCAGGTGACAGGTCCAACCGCTGAACCGTTCAGTGACCAGGACACAATCAGGCAACTTCTGGAGGAACATGGGTGATGAATCTACTGACCGCTGCTTCAGCCGTTAATGGCCGCGTTATAGGCGACGATGTTGATTTCGATACGGTTGTTACAGACAGCCGCCAACTCACTGGGGGTGAGTTGTTCGTTGCGTTGAAAGGTGATCGATTTGACGGACACGATTTTGCGCTGCAGGCAAAGGGTTGCGGTGCAGTTGCGGCCATGACGAGCCATGAACTTGACCTCGGCATGCCAACGCTGCTGGTC
>CAZEKE010000112.1:0-3649 GCA_964512815.1 uncultured Acidiferrobacteraceae bacterium | reverse complement strand
CGGCTGCCCACAGCGGCGAATGCAAACAGGCTATGGCAAACTTAAGACCCAGTTCGTGTAACCAACCCCGAATCAGGTGACGGATATGGAGGATCGCGATCAGAAACTTGACCGGGCCGTGGCCAACGCGGTCCGCTCGAGAGACGAACGGGAACAGGGCTACCGCGCCCAGTCCCTGAAGATCCATCCCTGGGTCTGCGGGCGCTGCGGCCGGGAGTTCAACCACAAGAACCTTCATGAACTGACGGTCCATCACAAGGACCATGATCATGACAACAACCCACCCGACGGCAGCAACTGGGAGAACCTGTGCATCTACTGTCACGATAACGAACATGCCCGCCTGGTTGACGCCCACCCCGAAGAGGCACAGACCAAACGTCAGTCAGAAACCGCAACCCACCAGCCCTTCAGCGGGCTTGCGCAGTTACTCGGTGATCAAACCGATCCGGAGAAAACCGCTTGAGCACTGCTACTAATGGTGACGGCCAGCTCGTCGGTAAAGTCGCCCTGATCACCGGCGCTGCGGACGGAATAGGCCTGGCCATCGCCGAACAGTTCTCGGCTGAAGGTGCGGCCGTGGCGATCGCCGACATCAACGCGGAAAAAGCCGAAATGGTAGCCGCGGGCATTCGTGCTGAAGGCCGCCAGGCAACAGCGATCGCGTGTGATGTCAGCGAGTCGGAGGCGGTCCGGCATGCCGTAGAACATTGTGTGACGAGTTTTGGCAGCCTGACAACAGTAGTCGGTGGGGCCGCCGTGCTGACGCCACTCATGCCCATCGACGCTTTGCCGGAAGACGAATGGCACCTTGCGCTGAACGTCAACCTGACCGGCTGTTTTTTGCTCTGTAAACATGCTGTTCCCCACCTTAAAACGGTCCGGGGAAGCTCGATCATCCTGATTGCCTCACAGATGGCACGGGTGGCGAGTGAAGGTCAGGCCGCCTACTGTGCCACCAAGGGGGCGCTGACCCAGTTGGCTAAGACGATGGCACTGGACTATGCCGCCGATGGAATCCGGGTCAATACCCTGTCACCCGGAGGCGTCGCCACCGGGAGGATCGCAAAACGTTTCGGGAGCCTCGCGCAGGCGCAACGGATCTGGGGACCGAAACACCCGATCGGGCGTCTGGGTGAACCCAAGGAGGTCGCCCGCAGCGCTGTTTTTCTGGCCAGCGAGGACTCGAGCTTCATGACTGGGTCCGACCTTCTGATCGACGGCGGCTACAGCGCCTGGTAACCGCTGCACCCCGTCAGTGGTCTCCGATTCCAGGAAATCTCGCTCACGACCATGACACCGGTTGTTGCACAGACCGATCGGCTTAATCTGCGACAATTCGATACGGACGACCTCGACGACCTTACCGAAGTACTGGGTAACGCGGACGTGATGACGTATAGCGTCACGGGTCCGCTGACGCAGGTAGAGGTACAGGAGCATATTCGGCGTTACTGTGCCCACTGGCACCGCTGGGGTTATGGCCTCTGCGCCGTCGTTCATCGCACCGACGGAAAAGTGATCGGCTACTGCGGCCTGCAATATTTCGACGAGATTGATGGCAGACCGGAGATAGAGGTCGGCTATAGACTGAACCGGGATTACTGGGGCTGCGGATATGCAAGTGAGGCAGCTGCTGCCATAGTCGAGTTTGGCTTTGCGGTGCTTGGCCTTGATAGAATCATCGCGATGATCGATCCCCGGAACCTCCGTTCCATCCGGGTTGCTGAGAAGATCGGCCTGCACTACGAGAAAGATGCGGACTGCGGTGGGTATATTGATCGGATCTATGTGTCCGAACGCCGGGACGCGACCGAATAAGACAGGCAAGAATCCCCGAACGACGGTTTTTTGACCACCAGACCCGTCAGCATTTTGTGCCAGACAAAAAGAAAAATTCGAAGGCATCGAATTGCCGCCACACTGCTAGAATAATTGCGCATTAACGATTCTGTCTAACATCCTCAGACTTAAACCCATCTCGAGCAGGCGGGAAAAGCGGGACACAAGAAACACACAGTGCCGTGCACCCGGGCATCCTATTTGCGCTGGTCTCGCTGGCATTCGCCGGCTTTCTTGATGTCGCCTATAAGCTATTTGCTGACCGCGGCGAATCCCGCGGCTGCTTCCTGTCTGCCATGGCTGTGGTCTGGCTGGTCCTGCAGACGGCGGTTCTCGCAGGGACGGATCAGGACCTGACACTGAGCAGAGTGAACTGGCTGTTCGGGCTTGCAGCTGGAGTCGCCATAACGGCGTCAAATCTCGCCTTCATCGAAAGCATGACGGTACTCAATGTCAGTCTTTCTTCGCCGGTCTACCGGCTCAACACCATCGGTGTGATGGTTTTGGGTGTAATGTTCCTAGGTGAATCCGTATCTCTGCTCAACTTTGCCGGAATCGGCCTAGGTGTCGCTGCGGTCCTGCTACTCTACCAGCGCGCCTCTGACCTCCGTGAGGAAGTGACATCAAAAGCCGCTCTGTTTCTCGGGATTGCCGTTTTTGCGTCAGCAGCCCGGGCGTCCTACGGGGTTCTCACTAAAGCCGGGCTGAATGCTGGGGCAGACCCGACATCACTGTTACTCATTGCAGCCCTATGCTGGGCGGTAGGCGGGCTTGTCTATGCTCTGGTCTGGGAGCGGAAACTTCGTCTCACGTTGAAAGGCCTGGGCTATTCTGTGCTGGCAGGACTGCTGGTATTCGGAACAGTCAACAGCCTGATTGGTGCTCTGGCAAATGCCGACGCCACGCTCGTGATACCTATTGCCAACCTCAGCTTCCTGGTCGCACTGTCGGTGGGCGTGTGCCTGCGGCTGGAGGCCCTGACCAGGCAAAAAGCGACGGCCATGGTGCTGGCTGTTTCGGCTATCTGGGCTCTGTCGGCATCGGTCTGATCCCGTGACTGTCCACTCGGGTACTCCCTGATTGACGCTATAATGCCGTGGCTGACTTACCGAAAACGCGTAACCGGTGCAGACCAGAACACGCGGCGGCCATGGAGATTGCGACATGAAACTGCACGTATCGATGAAGGTGAACGACTTCCAGGCAGCCATCGGATTTTATTCCCGCCTGTTCAATCAGCCGCCAGTAATACTGAAGGATGATTACGCCAAGTGGGATGTTGCTGACCCTGCAGTCAATTTCGTAGTAGAGCCTGGTGAGGCGCAGCTCGATCACCTTGGTATAGAAGTCGAATCAAACCGCGAACTCGACGTGCTGGCTGAGCGTATCCGCGAGTCCGGACAACCGTTTCTCGATGTGGCGAAGGCCCATTGCTGCTACGCGAATACAGAAAAAGCCTGGGTCAAGGGCAGCGCTGGCGAGAAGTGGGAAGCATTCCTGACCCACAGCCACGACGAATCCGAATACGGCGAAGACCGGGGGGACTTTCCCGAATTTGGGCCGGATACTGCCGGCCGGACAGCAACCAGCTGCTGTGTTTAAGTGTTGTGCGGACCAGATCCAGATTCTGAACCAAGACGTCGACCGCGCACTAAGAATATCGGATTCGGTTTAGATTTTCTAAACCGAATGAGAAAAAACTTCACTTGTATATCACAGTAAAACAGGCACAATAGCGGCGGATTCAATTGATCGCTTCATGAATCCTCCTCCTTCTTCGTGCCCCGCGTCCTCTGCGGGGCTCTTT
>CAZEKE010000111.1:0-6694 GCA_964512815.1 uncultured Acidiferrobacteraceae bacterium | reverse complement strand
GATTCCTTTGAACCTCTTGCTTCTCTCGTTCCACCAGCTCCGCCGCCGCTTACAGTAATTGATTAGCTTGTCGCACTTACAGAATAACTTGTTGACGTTCTGTATCCTCCAGCACCGCCACCTCCGGCGAGTTATTGGCCACCGCCTCCGCCACCGCCAGCGAGAACCAAATATTGCACGACACCATCAGTTCCTAAAGAGGTGATCTGGAAAGTTCCACTTGAATTGAAAGTGTGAACCTTATAGTTACCGTCCGTTGTTATCGAACCACCCGTAGCTGTAGTGTATGTGGTTCCAGTGAACTCCAGAGTATTTATTTTTTCTATCTGATCGTCCGTTAAGGTATTAACCTTTTCAATATCGGTTACCTCAACGGTGTTCAGTTTTTCGATTTGGTTTGCCATTAGGCACGCTCGATAACATCCATCGACGGATTGATATAAACAACGTCAGGTTCGCGCGCGACACCAACAATATTAACAAACGCGCCATCGGTACTTGGCGGTGTATGGGTCATCGCCCCGGCTGTCTCTGATAGGTAAAGAGTAGAGCCAGTAGTCCACGACCAGCTATCATCACGAATAAATCCCTGTAACAAGATTGTTCCGGTAGCGGTATCGCTGATCGCAGCAGGCGCAATCCCTATTACTCTAGCAGTAGCGTATGCGCTCGCGTCTGCCTCAACCACTTCTCCTGTTGTTGTATGAACACATACCAAATCAAATGCTGAGATTGTTCCACCAGCAAGCATTTGTGCTGTTAAACCTGTACAAGTATGATCAGCGCCAGTGAGTAATGGCGTAGAAATATCAACAGAACTTGCGTCTGAAAGTCTTACACCGTCTGTAGTTGTTTCAATCTTCTTAGAAGCGTCGTAGTATAGCTCGACCGCGCCGTTTTCAACGGCACCCAACATAGTTTCGCCAGTTGCCCGTCCTTGCAAATAGAGATTAGTTCCTTGGATATAGAGATTTCCGCTACCACCCTCTTGAATGTATGAGTGTTCTGGCGCGTGATAAAGGATAAGGTCGCCACCTGTACCTAGCTGCAATTGTACGTTGTCTGAAAGACGCAATACGTCCTGACTTTCATCCCACTCCATATACCTCCCACTGGTAGCTCCGAAGAATTTAACATCATGCCCAGTATCGTCTACGCCAACAGTTAAAGTTCCTCTCTGAACAACACCGTCTGCTGATGTGTCCCACAACCAATATCTACTAGCAGTATCACCGAAGAATTTAACGTCATAGCCTGTGTCATCAACACCAACAGTAACTGTGCCGTCAACGACAACCGCGTCTAAATATGATACGCCATCTACGTCGATCTGCCCCGATACGTCCAGTGACCCAGCATCTATTTCGCCTGTTACAAAAAGGGTATCGGCACTTTCATCCCACAGCATATACTGACCAGACGTAGCACCGAAGAATTTAACGTCATAGCCTGTGTCATCTACACCAACAGTAACTGTAGAGTTAAACTGCGAAGCACCGGCTTGAGTTAAAGTACCTGATACATCTAAATTGGCATTAATATCTGCCAAAGTTGCGTTCAGTTCGATTTCGTCCGTGGCATTAATGTCTAAAACGGTTGCACTGGGGGCATTTATATATTGAGAAGCATCATTAAACTGAAGTGCCATAGTGCTGTTAAGCAATAGCCCAGTATCAGCAACGTGAGTTAGTGTTACATCCTGATCATCGCCAAAGCCAACTACAGCACCGTCAGCAAGATATAAATCAGACCATTCTAAAGAAGTTGTACCAAGTGCGGCACCATCGCTTGCATCTGGTACTACAGCGGTTGTGGCTGTAATAGTTGTTGCTTGAAAAGTACCGTTAGTTGTTAGACCTGTATCAGCAGCATGGGTAAGTGTAATATCTCCATCTTCACCAAAATGAATTACAGCAGAATCACTATCTAGGTAAAGATCATCTTCAATTGTTAAATCACCAGAGAATATTGGTGTTTGACTAAAAGTAACAACACCGCCACTAGAGATAGCTATCGCATCTGTGTCAGAAGCAGAGCCAATATTACCACCATCAGGAATAACAATGTTACCACCAGTAGTCATCAAACCGCCACCAGTGTATGCACCGCTTACATCTACGGCACCATTGATATCTATAGTGGTTGCGTTGATTTCAATTTCTGTGTCCGATACTAAATCTAGAACACCATCAGCACTTTGATGAATGTACGTTCCAGAGTCACCAAATTGTATTTGTCTTGTACTATTGAGTAGTAGCCCAGTATCAGCGACATGAGTTACAGTAACATCTTGGTCATTACCAAAAGCTACGACACCCCCATCAGCAAGATAAAGATCACTCCATTCAAGAGAAGTTGTACCAAGTGCAGCGCCATCAGAAGCAGCGGGAGTTATTGCGGCGCTGAAATTGGCTGTACCATTAATATCAATTGTAGTTGCATTAATTTCAATTTCTGTGTCGGATACTAAATCTAGAACCCCATCAGCACTTTGATAAATGTATGTACCAGAATCGCCGAATTGTAGTTGATTTGTGCTGTTCAGGAGCAGCCCAGTATCGGCAACGTGTGTTAAGGTAACATCTTGGTCATTACCAAAAGCTGCGACAGCCCCATCAGCAAGATAAAGATCACTGAACTCTAAGGAAGTTGTGCCGAGAGCCGCACCATCTGAAGCATCCGGTACAAATGCTGTGGTGGCGGTTATTGTTGTACCTTGAATAGTCGAACTACCCGTTAACGCACCATCAATCGCGGCTGCACCAGTAACTTCCAACGTACCAATTTGAAGATCAGCAAGAGCATCAACAACGGCTGCGCCTGAACCTGCGCCATCACAGTAGATAATTGCGTTTTTACCGTTTTGAACGGTGACGTTTGCGCCTGAACCCTGACTTAGGACAAGGCTATAAGGACCACCAGACCCTGAATCAGTAGTTGCGTTTTCAATAATAAACCAAGCTGGAGCCGTATTTGGGGCTATTGTAATCGTGCAATTTGAATCCAAAGCCCCTGTAAATTTAATTACACGGTACATACCATCTTGAAGGTTTTCAGTCCCTGAACCCGGCGAGGCTTCGCGAACAGTTAAAGTAGCCGTATCCGCGTTTGTTGTTATAGCGACCGCTTTATAGGAAGCAATACGATCAATAATATCAAGGTTATGGTTTGTTGTGGTACCCCACGTACCATCCTGTTCACCAGAACCAATTTTCTCTATTCCAAAACCTGTTGTATATGTCGATGCCATAATTTTTTCCTAGGTTCGTGTTATACTACTATGTATACACCTAAAAGCCACTAATTATTTCCCAAGTCGATGTTTAGCTGGAGTTTACTACTTGCCAGTTTGGTACCTGACTAGTATCTATATCGCCCCAAACCAATGGAACACCTACACTACCTGTACTAACTACCCCCACTGCAGAAATTGTCGCGCTAGTTCCCGCCAACACAGAACCAAGGGCGGAAGTACCAACTAACCCTGTTACTTCAGGATTTATCCCGATAGCCGCAGTAACAGAACCAAGGGCAGAAGTACCTGCAACACCAGTAACCTCAACGCTACCGGGGCCGTTCCAAGGGCCACTACTCCACGTTCCCCTTGACCAACCTCCTAATTTCGTATTCGACACAACTAACTCTTTATAACTAGGCTATACGAATTATTGCATTACTTGCGTCTGCCGCCGGAAATGAAATAGTAAAATCACCACCACTAGAAACTTTATCCGCCCCAAAATCAAGAACAGCGACAGCTTTATCTGAATCAGTATCGTTGTAGATCAACGCTCCTCGCGCTGTAATAGTAGAGGAACTCCAAGTCGAATTGGCAAAATCGGTAAGCGCGGTTGTACCACTACTTGATGGGTCAACTCTTGTTAACGTATTACCTCCCGCGGTGTACCCCGTACCAGATACTTCATTACTTGTTGTGTACGCGGTAGTTCCGGCACCCAAACTCGCGCTGGAAGTGTAAAGAGCTATTTTAAAGGTGTCTCCACCACTGTTCTTAAAGTTATGCACCGCTTCTAATAGTTCTTGTTTAAAAGAGGTACACATTGCTTGTGAAATTGCCATAATATACTCCTAACTTACGGCTTGTCTGTATTGTCCTGCTCGGTAGGCATCTTCCCGTAACTTACCATCACCAAGATTTTTAAGTAACCCTATAGCATGTACATAGAGCTTTTCATAATTAGCTACCATATCCTGTTCACCTTTAATAAACCGTATAGCCTCTAATAAAGCTCCATTTAATAATGCGGAATCGAATTCATCCCCCAACCATGTAGTACCTGCAGTCACTATAGATTCGGGATAATATCCATAATGGAGTTCTACATTAAGAGCGGCATTTGGAGTGGGACCTAATATAAAACTATCCTCATCAAAATATGCGTAATGTACAGGAACTCCGGTAGTAGCCGGATTTGGATATGCCTCTCTTATAAAATTTACATCCTTGTTGATAAGAAAAGTATGTACTGAACTACTATCTAATACTGCTAGGCTGTAGGTGTATAAGAAATCCGTAGGTGTTGATAAATACTTGTTACCAGAAGTAAGTGCGCCGCTAACATTTCTTCGCAAAGCGGGTATCTGTACAGTATTATATATTTTTTGTTCGGCTTGGTCGGTAAACAACGCAAGCTGGTCATCCGTGAACGTATTCTCGCAGATATCCTGTATATTCGCTTTTAGGTTTGTATAATTCATAACCTATACACCTTTAAGAAGTAGTCACAGTAACTTGTCCTATACGCCCAACACTAGTAATGGGTGTAATAGGTTGCTCCCCTACAGGATTAGGACCTCCTGACGAGTTAATAGGGATAATCTGCGCTCTACTTTGTGCGTAACCTGCAAAATCTGGTCTAGGATCACGTATAGCCTGTGGGTCATCTACAGGATACCTACCCAATTCGTTCTGTGGATGGTCAGGATTCCAGCATGTGGGGCACGCTTTTATATTGGTATTAACCCCATTCTTAATAAGATCACGTAGTTTAGCTAGTTTATACCTAAACCCACAAACATCGCATTCTGCGATAGCATTTTTGCTAGATGCGAACCGCGCAGGCATCCGTTACAACCTATTTACCACCCTGTTCTTTCATAAACATACCAGCTACCGCTGTTATACCAGCAATACCTAAAAAATAAGGGGCTCCTACTGGTACAAGTATAGAAAGAACAATTGCTCCAACACCAACCGCAATCCAAGAAGTTGGCTCTACAATTCTACTTACAACCCAATCTACAACCATATTCATAACTAACTCCCATATAGTTAAAACACAAACACAAACCTGATACCTACAACCATATTCTCAAAAAAAATATGACATGCTTCAATGTTAAATTCTTGAAATTCTGGGCACAAATCTCGCGGATGATTTTTCTCTATCCTCTCCAGAAGCGAGGGCAAATTGAGCTTCATATTCAGCCTTTAACATATCAAGACGGGGTGCTAGGTCAGGAGTCTTCATAGCGATGTTATACGCTAATCCTGCAACCAGACAAGGAAGAAACCGAAAGTTCATATCTGCGGTTTCAATACCACTACCAGCATCCTCGACTCTACGCATACGCCAATATACAAAAGTGTAATCATTACTATCTGGTACAGGCCATACATTTATCTTGGGGGCGTCCGTAAGACGTTCTATCCAAACCTGTACAGGTCTACCACGAGTTAATTTATTGGGGATAGATGAGAATGTGCTAACACTAATACGACTTATATTGATATCAGACTGTTTTGTTGTGTTGCCACTATCAGTACGTATAGCCTGTTCTAATAAGTCTATTGTATCGGCTGGAAGAGTATATTGTGAGGTTCCTGTGGTAAGACTTACCGTACCAGAATCTATAGTCCACAGGTTTATTCCCCTATTTTGCCACTCTATAGTAAGCAAATTCATAGACCTACGAGCAGTACGTAGATCATACCCAGAACGCATTTCGCTCCCGGCACGCTCCCACGCCTCTTCAGCAATCTCGGTAAAATCCAGATTAAATGCTGTTGTGCCGGATGTAGCCATTATGCTTCCTTACATCTAACCATCTTCTTTACTGCCTGCTTTAACTGTTTTACGGGCTATTTGCTTACAGCAGTCTTCTGGCGCTTTACTTGCGTGGTCGCTACACGTTTTAACCGGATCAATAGGTTTATTAGCCATACCCGTTAAGACCCTTTCATACTAACATATTTACAGGCTTTTGCGCCCCGCGCCTTACCATAACCCCGCCCAACTTTACCGCCAGCGTTCATCTTTTTTGTCTTTTTTGGTGCTTTTTTCTTCTTGTCAAATGGCGCGAAACCCCTGCCACGCAGGGGGTGTTCAAAAGACTGCTCAGAGTCAAAGTCACGGAATCCCGATCCCTTAAAAAATGGCAAGGTAGACGACTGTGATTTGGCTTCTGGTGCTTTCTTCTTTTTCGTTTGTTTATTTGTATCTCCTCCTGTTTTAAATTTCTTAGGGGGGCGTCCAACTTTACTTCCGTATGTTCCCGGTCCATATGGCATATCGAATTTCCTTCCTAACATTTCCAACGTTTTCTAGCCTGTCTAAGACGGCTATTCGGATTCTTAGCTGCTTTAGGAAATTTCTTCATCTGTCCTGCACTACGCGCACAGTAAGATTTACGTCTGCCAGCAGCTTTACTTCCGGGTTTAACTTTACCCGTT
>CAZEKE010000110.1:0-6871 GCA_964512815.1 uncultured Acidiferrobacteraceae bacterium | reverse complement strand
AATCGGTGGCGGTCGTACCCGTCGTAACGGTGGCACCTGTGCCGGAGTTTTCAGTCTCGGGGCTAGTCGTTGCAGTCGCAACAACAGGACTGGGCATAGTTTCAACGCCGGATGATGAAGAATCACAGTCGAATGGCCAGCGCCACCGATCCGAACAGCCGGTCACTAGAATTGTCGAACCTAGAGTCCGGATGGTCAGGTAGAATTTGATGGGTCTCATGGCGTTAAAGTGATTATTCATCCATGATGCGAACAATACGCCGGATGCGGTCGATTTGGCAACAGTGTCCTGCACTTGGCGGATGGTCGGTACTGCTTTAGAGGGTGATGCAAGGGGTTTTCCTCAGTGTCCCAGGGTAGAGGACAGGACGACATCCGTCCCGTGTACAATTTTCTGTATGACCCTATTGGTTCAACTTCACAATTGTGAAAGGTGGTGTGAATCTAGAGCCGAGCACAGCCTGCTGATGAAAGGACGGGACACGGGCCGGGCTTCAAGGAACGATCAAAGGTGAGCAAATGAAGGCCGAAGATGGCGTGCCTGGCCTTGAGAGACTGGTAGATCAGTTGGGCAAAACCGAGCCGCGACCGGTACACGAATGGCAGCCGGTATCAACCGGCGACATGGATCTTCGGATTGCCAGGGACGGCACCTGGTATTACAGGAATTCACCGATTAATCGACGTCGGCTGGTCAGGCTTCTGGCCTCCGTAATGCGCAAAGATGACGATGGCTACTGCCTGGTCACGCCCACCGAGAAACTGAGGATCCGAGTTGAAGATGCACCTTTCCTCATCGTCGAAATGGAGCAGGATTACGCAGGCGATACCCAGCGTCTGCTGTTCCGGACCAACGTCGACGATGTGATTGCAGCCGACGAACAACACCCAATTGTAGTGACGAATAATCCACTGACGGGGGAGCCATCACCTTATGTCCGGGTCCGCGACCGGCTGGATGCGCTGATTTCGCGGCCGGTCTTCTACCAACTGGCGGACCTTGCGGTGGAAAGAGCAGGAATGGCGAGCGGGGAACTCGGCGTTTGGAGTTGTGGATCGTTTTTTGTTCTTGGACAAGCCTCCTGACAATGTGCAAGGCTAGCTGATTCGAAAAAACGGTCCAGCCGATAGTCAAACTGTGGGCCGCAACCCCGAGATCTAAAATCCAAGGTCAGGCATGTTCCAGCCCCTGTTCAAGATCCTGGATGATGTCTTCGACATCCTCGATCCCTACAGACAGTCGCACCAGACCGTCACCCAGGCCCCGTTTCCGGCGGTCTTCGGCTGGAACCTCCGCGTGGGTCATGGTCGCGGGGTGGGTGATCATTGTTTCGACACTGCCCAGGCTTTCAGCCAGGCCACAGAGCTTCACTGCATTCATCAACTGTCGGCCCGCCTCGACGCCGCCCGTCAGTTCGAAAGCGATCATCCCGCTGAATCCAGACATCTGGGCTTTGGCGACTTCGTGCTGCGGATGGGACGCTAGGCCAGGATAAAGTACCCAAGCCACTTTGTGGTGATTCTCTAGAAACCTGGCGATATGCAGGGCCGATTCTTCGTGGCGTTTCATGCGCAAATGGAGAGTCTTGAGACCGCTCAGATTAAGCCAGCAGTCGAACGGGCTGGACACAGCACCTATGGTTTTCTGGATGTATTTCATCTGTTCGAAAATATCCTTTCGGTTAGTGACCAGAACGCCCCCGATGATCTGGTTGTGTCCCGAAAGATACTTGGTTGTGCTGTGCATGACGATATCGGCGCCGAATTCAAGCGGTCGTAGAAATACCGGTGTGGCAAAAGTCGAATCGACCGCCAGAAGGATGTCATTCGATTTTGCGATTCCAACCATCGCCTCCATGTCTGTTATTCTGAGTAGCGGGTTGGTCGGTGTTTCAATCCAGATCATTCGGGTCTTGGGCGTAATTGCGTCTTTAACCTCGTCGGGATTGACCGAATTGACATAAGTAGTGTCGAGCCCATAGCGGGACAGCACATTATCTAGGTGACGCGTGACACCCCCGTACACGTCGTCTCCACAGATCAGGTGGTCGCCGGCGCTGAGCAGCTTGAGAGCTGCGTCTACCGCGGCCATACCGCTCGCGAAACTGACGGCGTATTGACCGTTCTCAATGGCAGCAAGGTTCTCTTCGAGAATCTGTCGGGTCGGGTTGGAGGAGCGCGTGTAATCGAAACCCTTGTCCCGGCCGACTTCATCGAGCACATAGGTCGCCGTTTCATAGATCGGCGGAAGGATGGAACCCGTGGTGGGGTCAGGTGTTATTCCGGCACGAACCACTTTGGTGTCAAATTTCAACGGACAATCTCCTTTGGGTGGAAAGCTGAACTAAGATCAGGCTGCCTGCCTGTTTCTTCGGGTAAAGAATTCGAGCAAGTCGATCTTGTTGACCACACCGACTATCTCTCCAGCGTCGACGACGATCGCTACATTGTTTTCTTCAAAAATACGCTGTATGTGATCCAGGGTCTGTGATGGGTCGACCTGTCCCTGTAGCGGACGGGCGATGTCCCGGGCGCTGTCCTGCAGCGAGTATTCACCGCCGGCAACTGCCCTGAGAATATCCAGTTCTTCGACCATTCGCAGATCGCCTTTATCGATCGTCATTGGCATTTGAGAAATGCCGAGTGATGCCATCTGGTCAATGATGGATTTGAGGGAATCTTCAGGGTTGGCGAGCACCACTTTCTGGTCCTTGGTGCGGAGGATATCTGCCACCGTTCCCAGGTGTTGCTCCGGCGCAAAGTAACCCATGTCACGCATCCACTCGTCATTGAACGCCTTGCTGATGTAACGGTCGCCCGAATCACAAACGATGGCGACCACGATTTTCCCAGGTCCTTGCTTGCGGGCTTCCTGAAGTGCTCCGTGAAACACCGTTCCCGTAGAGCCTCCGGAGAAAATGCCTTCGTGACGGGCTAGGCTGCGGGCCATGAGGAATGAGTCACGGTCTGACACGTTAACGACTTCATCGATGACCGAGAAGTCCAGGGTGCCGACCATAAAATCGTGGCCTATGCCCTCCACGCGGTAGAGGCCTGGGTCGTCCCATTCACCTTTGTAGAACGCATCGTGGTAGATGCTGCCGTAGGGGTCCGGCCCGACCACGCGGACCGTCCGTCCGGCTTCCTGGGCTTTTTCTTTCAGATATTTTCCGGTCCCCGATATGGTGCCGCCCGTGCCAAGGCCGGTAACGAAGGAGTCGATCAGGCCGTCAGTGGCCTCCCAGATCTCGGGACCTGTGGTGAGATAGTGGGCCTCCGGGTTCGACATGTTGTTGTATTGGTCGGTATAGAAAGCACCCGGTGTTTGAGCCGAGATCCGTTTGGCGACTTCCACGTAGCTGTCCGGATGATGATGATCAAGATCCGTGGGGGTGACGATCACCTCAGCCCCGTAGGCCTTGAGCATATCGATCTTTTCCTGACTCATTTTGTCCGGGATCGTAAAGATGCACCGGTAGCCTTTTGCGGCCGCCGCCATTGCGAGCCCAAGGCCGGTATTGCCCGATGTGCTCTCGACCAGGGTGCCACCCGGTTTGAGGAGTCCCTGCTCTTCGGCGTGCTTGACCATGTTGACGGCCATACGGTCCTTGACTGAGCCTGTCGGGTTCAGGTTTTCCATCTTGGCGAGCACGGTCGCCATTCCCGGTTCGACCACGTTGTTGAGTCGGACCAGGGGTGTGTCGCCCACCAGGTCCAGAACACTTTCTGAATAGTTCACGTTACTGACCTCCGCCTGTATGGACGGCGTATGGAGGGTAGAGCGCCCGACAGGCCTTGCGGGGCGCAGGTCGTTGTACGATCAGATCCTGTCGCATCGCAGAGAACCGCCAAGGGCAGCTAGGTAGAGGCCTCATACCCGGCGATCTCGCCGACCGCCTTGATCGCCTGTTCAATATCCTCGTCGTCGGTAAAGAATCCGGGCGCAATTCGAACGGTTCCGTTGCGTTCCAGAGTGCCCTGGTCTTTGTGGATTACCGGTGCGCAGTGAAGTCCTGCCCGCACACACAACTGGTGATCTGCATCCAGCATTGTACCGACCTGTTCAGCCGGCAGGTCACCGATGTTGATCGAGAGTGTTGCAACTCTGGGTTGTCTGCCGGTCGGCCCGTAGATCTTCACTCCGGGTATCCCCTGGAAGGCATCCAGCAGTCGCATGGCAGTCCCGTTTTCCAGCTGGTGGATGTGCCGAAGTGCCGACTGGCAGGCAGCGCTATGGGAGGAGGGTTCCGCACCGTTGCCGGAACGGTCCCGGCCGAGGTCGGCAAACCATTTCTGGGCTGCGTTGAGGCCTGCGATTCCGGGGATAGAGGGTGTTCCGACTTCCACCCTGTGGGGATACTCCTCGGGGTGAAATTCAGAGATCGAGTTCACTCCGGTACCGCCGGTTTTCACATGACGTATGTCGACACCCTCGCGGATGATCATACCGCCGATACCCATTGGCCCGAACAACCCTTTGTGCCCGGTAAAGACCAGTACGTCGATTCCCCACTCATCCATGTCAATCGGGACCACGCCCGCGGTCTGGCAGGTGTCGACAACAAAGATCGCCGGCGAGTCCTTGACGATCCGACCGATGGCCTGGATATCCTGTAGCGAGCCAATGACATTGGAAGCATGGTTGACGACCACCACCCGGGTTTTCTCGGTGATGTGCTTTCGGATATCTTCAGGATCAACATAACCCGCGCCGTCTGCACCTATACGGCTGACCGATACGTTGCGGTCTCTTTCCAGATGGTTGGCCGGACGTAACACTGCATTGTGTTCGACACGGGTGATGACCATGTGATCACCCGGCTGGATCAGCCCGAGCAGTGCCAGATTCATTGAATCGGTCGCGTTGAGCGAAAAGGTGACCCTGTTCGGGTCTCCGCCGAAGCCAAAAAATTCACCGAGCATTCTCCTAGTCTCGATGATCATGGTCTCGGCCTCTATAGCGAGCTCGTGGCCGGAGCGGCCGGGGTTGACGCCGTGGCTGCGGAAGAAACTGTCCATGAAGCGGTAAACAGCTTCCGGTTTCGGCAAGGTGGTCGCCGCATTGTCAAAGTAATAGTTGTCTTTCATTGAATCTCGCGTTGGTCGTCAATCCCCGATGGTAGAGTCAATCGCGCCGGCCCATGCCTAGATTGATTCTGGCATCCGCTATCGCCCAGTATCGATAGTTGTGACGGGACCAACAAGTGGTTTGCAGGGTCTCATCAGGGCCGGGATACGGTTGCCCTCCTCCACGGTGGTGTTCGGTGTAATCAAACATTCTGCCTAAAATTGAGGACTATTTCTAGAAAATAAAACTCTAAATACTGCCAACAGACAGAATAATATTCTATACCTGGGCTGAGGCTCGCTGGTTGCCTGGGCGGATTAAACCGGCCTCCCGGAACGTCTTCTGATAGCAGGCGTGGTGGTCCGCGTGAACTGGGCCGGACGAGGTCTTATAGTCGCATGTCTCCCGCTGGCCGTTCCTTGCAATTTCCCATGTTCTTTCCTTCTTATTCAGACCGATCACAGGGCAACCTGATGGCCGTGTTGAGCATGTTGCTCTGGGCGACCAGTTTTCCAATTTCGGATGTGCTGCTGAAGAACTGGGATCCGTTGTCACTCGCCGCGGTGCGACTCGGCGGTGGTGCGATTTTTCTGGGGTTGTTTGCAGTGATATCCGCCAGAAGATACAACTGGCAGCGCTGGCCGCTTCGTGACGCATTGTTCGTTGGTGCCCTGGGGATCGGAGTGGGTACATTCGCCTTGAACCTCGGCCTTAAGTATTCCAATCCTGTCAATGTCACGGTCATTGCGACGACTATTCCCTTGTTCTCTGTTCTGCTGGGCACACTCAAGGGTGAAGAGAAGCTGACCACCCGCATGGCGGTCGCCATCGGGCTTGCGATCAGCGGGGGTATTGTGGTCTCCTGGTCCAGTACCCAGACCGAAATGGGGTTTGAAGGCGGTGAGTTCCTGATCCTTGCGGCAGTGATCCTATGGGCCTGGTTCTCGCGGGTATCGGTGACCCGGCTTCTGCCGATTCCCGCATACCCCCGCACATTGCTGACCATGGCGGCCGGCGCATTGTGCCTGCTCCCCGTAATCCTGCTGATCGAGTACAGCGGCGTTTCGGAGCTGAGTGCTTCTTGGAGTTCACCCGATCTGGCCCGGATATTCGCCCTGTGTGTTTTCGGGGTGGGACTTTCAATGGTCTGTTGGATGATCAGCGCTGAGAAAATCGGCGTCACCATCGCGGCCCTTCACATCAACGCGCTGCCTTTTTACGTGCTGCTGCTGGAACTGATGTTCGGCGGCAGACTGCTGATCAGCCAGGTTTTCGGTGCAGTACTGGTGGCGGTTGGCGCCGTTTTGTCCCAGCTCTCGTGGCCGGTGACGGGGCATCGGAAGACCCGGTGAATTTTTGATCCGAGATCCGTTACCGGAGGGTCCACATCGGATCGTGCCGGACGCTAAATGAGCAGGCGGGCACTGTTCGGGTCCTGAGCCGGCTACACCAGGCGGGACTTGACGTAAACTTGCTCCCAGCCGGACTGTGTGACAGTCTGATCGTTTAATCGCACAGCCACAAATGGATAATCAGGAGGAAACATTTCGTGACTGAACATTCTCATGAGCATACTGACCCCCCATCTGATCTGGAACTGAAGGTCAAGGCGCTGGAGTCGCTGCTGGTGGAAAAAGGCCTGGTCGATCCGGCCGCGCTTGATGCCCTGATCGACACCTATGAGAAAAAGGTCGGTCCCCAAAACGGCGCCAGGGTCGTGGCCCGGGCCTGGTCAGAGCCGGAGTACAGAGCTTGGCTGCTGAAAGACGCGACAGCGGCCATCGCCTCCATGGGATTCATCGG
>CAZEKE010000109.1:0-11733 GCA_964512815.1 uncultured Acidiferrobacteraceae bacterium | reverse complement strand
GAAAACGATCGATCGGAGGACACGCTTGAGCACAAATAGGGTAACTCCATTCAGTGGCTACTACCGCACGGCGAGCCTTTCTGATGATCAAGAATTGACTCGCGTAGGACCGGGCACGGTGTGTGGAGAGTACATGCGGCGATTCTGGTGGCCTATAGCGATGGTCGAACAGCTTTCGGATGTGCCGTTGCTGGTCAAAGTACTTGGAGAGGAGCTCGTGCTGTTCCGTGATCTATCGGGTCGAATAGGCCTTCTCCATAAACACTGTAGTCACCGACGTGCTTCCCTGGAATTTGGTGTCCCGGCGGAACGCGGGCTTCGATGCTGTTACCACGGGTGGTTGTTTGACATTGACGGGCGCATTCTCGAGGTGCCAGGCGAGCCCGAGAACAGCACGATTCCCGAGCGCGTGTGTCACGGGGCTTATCCCGTGATTGAACACAAAGGATTGGTTTTTGCTTATCTTGGTCCACCCGAGCAAAAGCCGCCATTCGTTCACATGGATACGATGGAGATTGAAGGACACGATCTGGTGCCTTATTCGATCGATTACCCTTGTAATTGGCTACAGGTAGCTGAAAATCCAATGGACCCGTTTCATAGTGTTTTCTTGCATACTCGTGTTACCCGCGCCCATTTTAATCCTGCCTGGGGCACTCTGCCGATTGTTGAATGGCATGTGATGAAAGATGACATCGGTATTTATCTGACCAATGCCAGGCGATGGAAAGAGTATATGTGGGTACGGACAGCCGAAATATTTTTACCCGCTATCGCACAACCCCCAGATATCTATCAGAACCCTGATCGAGAGAAATTTTTTCCTAGAGTAGGAATCACCAAGTGGACGCTGCCGGTAGACGATACACACTGCAAGATTATCGCCTGGCGACACTTTGGGTCGGACCTTGACCTGGATGGAAAGGGTGATCGCAGTAATGTGGGTTTGAACAAAGTCGATTTCGTTGGTCAAACCGGTTTAGAACGGACCTATGAGGAAGGCCAGCGGATGCCTGGTGACTATGAGGCGCAGGTGTCACAGGGGGTAATTACGTTGCACGAGGGAGAGCATCGAGGCAATACCGACGGCGGCGTGGCCCGATATCGCCGCATGCTCAGGCAGGCGATTCGAAATCTTCAGGAAGGGGTGGAACCAGCCAAACCGGAAACCAATGCGGATGGGTCAATCCCGACGATGGCCGGTGATGTAATCGTTCATTGTCCTGGTGCCAGAGCCGATCATCCCGATTGGCAGAAAGCTTTTTCCCATCAGGTTGGTGAGGCCGTTTGGGAGACCAGGCTTCTGTCGGCCGATGACCGCAGCCAGGAAATAGAGTCCAGAGTTAAATCTATTCTTGCGGCTGACAACATTTAATTAAGTTGCTGCTACGGATGTCGAGCAGAAAATGATGGGTCAGCGTTACTCAATCTTCAGTTTGCTCCGGAATTCGCTGACCTACCACGAGGAGTGGCAGCAGGCCTGGCGAAGCCCCGAGCCGAAGCGGCAGTACGACGTGATTATCATAGGTGGTGGCGGTCACGGATTAGGGGCAGCGCATTATCTAGCAAAAGACCACGGCATCACCAATGTCGCAGTACTCGAGAAAGGATGGCTCGGTGGAGGAAACACCGGTCGAAATACAATGACGGTGCGTTCGAATTTCCTTCGTGAGGCAAGCGTTCCGTTCCATGAGAAATCTCTCGAGTTGTATCATGGATTGAGTAAAGAACTGAATTACAACCTGATGGTCGGTAAACGGGGGATGATATCGTTTCTACAAAGTTCAGGTGTGTCCCGGGTTGCCACACAAATGGCTAACACCATGCACATTTACGGTGCCCGATATGAAATGATGTCGTTGGCGGAAATTCGACGGCGGCTTCCGATCTTTGAGCCCCCTTCGGATACAAGGATGCCGATCGTGGCGGGTGTTTATCAGCCGGACGCAACCATGGTAAGGCATGATGCCGTGGCCTGGGGATTTGCCCGTTCTGCGGATAGTCGGGGTGTGGATATCATCCAGAATTGTGAAGTGACCGGTATTCTTCGTGGGAATGAAGGAGTGACCGGAGTCGAAACTACCCGGGGAGTGATCAAGGCGGGCAAGGTCGCGATGGCAGTCGCCGGCCACGGTAGTGTTGTCGCTGCAATGGCCGGACTTCGCCTACCCATAGTGACGCAACCGCTTCAGGCATGGGTTTCCGAACCTATAAAACCGGTTCTCGATGAGATAGTCGTGATCCGAAACTATTTTGGCACCTATCTGATGCAGTCAGATAAGGGTGAGATAGTGATTGGACAAGGCTGTGATCCTTATTCATCGTATGCGCAACGCGGCACCTTTCCGGTTATCGAAGATGCCAGTTCCGCAATGCTGGAGATCTTTCCCCGCTTCAAACGGCTGAAGCTCTTGAGGCACTGGGCGGGTATGCTGGATATGACGTACGACGGCAGTCCGATTATCTCAAAAACAGACATCCCGGGGTTTTATATCGACGTCGCAGGATCGGGTGGATTCAAGACAACGCCTGCGGCGGCGAAAACGCACGCCCATCTGATTGCGACAGACCAGCCCCACGAATTGACGCGAGATCTGGGGCTAGACCGGTTTGGCACTGGACATCTTGTTGTCGAGGGTGGGGTGTCGGCAAATCACTGATTGGCACGTAGAGAACAAAACAATGATGCTCATTCCGTGTCCCTGGTGTGGTTCCCGCAATGAAGATGAATTTGCATGGGGCGGTGAGGCCTGCCGAGTGCGTCCCGATGATCCATTCGTACTCGATGACACCCAATGGGCTGATTATATGTATAACAATCGAAACGAAAAAGGATGGGTACTCGAAAGATGGTGCCATACCAAAGGTTGTAACCAGTGGTTTGAGATTCGCAGGAATAATGTCACCCATGAGATAACACCTCACGGTATTGAAGACGCAGACCATTAAATCATTCTCACAACCTGGCTGAACGCGCATTCGTGCAATGACTCCAAACCTGAACCGCAGGTCGGCCGGAGGCTCGATTGATCGGGATCGGGTTATCCGATTTGAATTTAATGGCAAGCCCTATCGTGGGTATGCGGGAGATACCCTTGCATCGGCACTGCTGGCGAATGGCGTAAGAGTCGTCGCAAGGAGTTTTAAGTATCACCGTCCGCGTGGTGTGATTGGAACTGGCTTCGAGGAACCCAACGCACTGGTACAGGTGCTGGGCAAAGATGAAGAGCCGAATGTTCAGGCAACGTGTCTACCACTGAGTGAAGGGCTTTCGGCCAAAAGCCAGAACTGTTGGCCAGGGCCCGAGTTTGATCTGGGCGGGATCAATGACCGGATATCACGACTTATCCCAGCTGGCTTTTACTACAAGACGTTCATGTGGCGACCCTGGAATAGTTATGCCCAAGTTATTCGGAAAGCAGCTGGATTGGGTGAAATCCCAAAAGTTAGAGAAAACGGTCATTACGAGAAAAGATTCCATCATTGCGACGTTCTGATTGTCGGTGCTGGCCCCAGCGGAGTGATCGCCGGTCTCGTTGCCGGACAAAGCGGTGCGCGTGTCCTTCTAGTGGATGATCAGTGTCATCCTGGGGGAAGATTGCTCAGCGAGATGGCCGAAGTCGATGGTCAAAGCGCCCTTCAATGGACTCAGACAACGACAGAAGAAATAGACAGCCTGCCCAATGTTCGGCGGCTTGCTAACAGCACGGTTATTGGCTATTACGATCACAACATGTTAACCGTGATAGAACGGGACCCCGTTCAATCATGGGTGCGTGAGCGATTTTGGCGTGTCCGGGCAAAACGGGTAATCATTGCGACCGGAGCCGTCGAACGCCCTCTTGTTTTCCCGAACAATGCTCGGCCAGGAACGATGCTTGCTTCCGCGGCCCGTGTGTACTCAAACCGTTTTGCTGTCGAACTGGGTCGCTGTATTGTTGTCACTACTAATAACAACAGTGCCTACGAGACTGCTTTTGACCTCGTTCGAATGGAGCAGAACGTCCAGGCGATCATTGATACACGTGAAACCATCGATGACCAGCTGTTGAAAAAATCGAGGGATCATGGGATCGACGTATTGCCTTCTTCGGCGGTCAGTAATGTCCATGGGCGCTCCGGTGTGCGCAGGGTAGATGTGGTGTCTCTTTCGGGTTCGGCACCAGTGAAGAGGCTTGAATGTGATGTGGTCTGTTATTCCGGAGGGTGGAACCCTTTAGTTCATCTTCACTCGCATTCTGGTGCTAAACCGGTTTATAACAAGAGCCTTGCCTGCTTCGTACCAGGCCAGCCAGTTCAGCCCGCTCTATGTGCAGGCGCCACCCGAGGTGTATTTGGGCTTCAAGGTTGTCTAGAGGATGGTTTGGAAGCGGGTCGTGCAACCGTCGAAGCATTGGGTCTGAGATCGACATCAGTACCGTTGCCTAAACCATCGGACTCATTGCCGATTCAGATTGAACCGATTTGGGAAATACCCACTGCTTCACGGGCAAAGGCCTTTGTTGACTTCCAAAATGATGTGACAAGTGCGGACCTGAGATTGGCGGTGCGGGAAAATTATGCGTCTATTGAACATGCAAAACGATATACAACGGCGGGCATGGCAACCGACCAGGGGAAAATCAGCAATACCAATGTGATTGGTCTGATCGCGGATCAACTGTCTGTTGATCTGGAAACCGTCGGTACAACCACCTACAGACCGCCCTACAGCCCCGTCAGTTTCGGAGCCATTGCAGGATCACATGATGGCCCCTTGTTATTGCCATTGAGAACGACACCAATAACACAATGGCATATCGACGCCGGAGCATCAATGAATGAGGCGGGTTCTAATTTCCGTCGACCTTTCTTTTATCCACGCGGTGATGAAGACATGGCTTCCGCGGTGAAGCGGGAGGCGTTAGCCGTTCGTGAGAAAGTAGGTATTTACGACGGTACCCCGTTGGGGAAATTTGAGCTTCATGGTCTTGATGTGACTAAATTCCTGAACCTTATCTACACCAACACGTGGGACAACCTTTCAATAGGAGAGGGCCGTTTTGGACTTATGCTGCGCGAGGATGGGCGCCTGCTTGATGATGGTGTAACGTTTCGGTTGGATCGGAATCACTATCTCCTTTCTTCCGGCTCGGGTACGGCCGAGGTGGTGTATGCGCATATGAACAGGCTGCTGCAGGTCGTCTGGCCCGAGTTAAATGTGTATGTCACGACGGTAACCAGCCAATGGGCAAACATATGTGTTTGCGGACCTAGCGCCCGACAGGTTTTGGTTTCCGCAGGGATCGATATCGACTTGGAGTCGGGCTCTTTTCCATTCATGTCGATACGGGAAGCTCGAGTTGCTGGATACCATGCCCGGGTTGCCCGGGTCAGTTATACCGGTGAACTTAGCTTTGAGGTCAATGTGTGTCGGCGTGAAGGACTTGCGGTCTGGCAAGCGCTGATGAATGCCGGCGCCGAGTATGGCATCACGCCCGTGGGTTCAGAAACGAGCGCAGTGTTGAGAATTGAAAAAGGATACGTCTCTGCAGGGACGGAAGGGGATGGCATAACCAATCCTTTTGACGCGGGAATGGGTTGGGTCGTCAATATGAAGAAACCGGATTTTATCGGGAAAAGAAGTCTTGTCCGAGATCGCTCGGTGGGGGGCACTCGGCAAGAGGTGGTGGGACTGCTCCCGAATGATGAAGCGTTCGTATTGGTTGAAGGCAGCGCCATAATCGAGCCCTCAAGTGAAGGCGCATCGCCGAATTATCTGGGGCATGTTACGGCGTCCTGCTTCAGTCCCAATCTGGACCGCTCTATATCGTTAGCACTTCTTAAAAACGGTCGGTCCCGACAAGGAGATACGGTCACCGTATCTGGGCTGGATCGAACAACCCGAGCCCTGGTTGTTCCCCCCGTATTTGTTGATGCCAAGGGCGATCGAATGAGAAACTGAAATGGCCTACGACGTGACGGTCGAGACCGGTGCACCACGACGGATGTATGTGTTGAGAGGAGAGGCTCTGGCACAGGAGTGTTTTGGCAAATTTCTTCGTATGGACGTTCCGCTCGCTGCGAACACGGTAACTTTCGGCGGTGCTAAATCCTTGTTGTGGTTGGGCCCGGAAGAATGGTTGTTGAACGTACCTGAAGGTGAAGATGATCCGCTGGACGGTGGTTTTTCTCCAAATGAATGCGAGGAAACGGCAGTGGTTGTGGATGTTTCTGATCATTACTCCGTCATCAGAATCCATGGTTCTGAAACTGTGGATGTATTGGCCCAGGCTTGTGGGATTGATCTTGTGCCCGAGTCTTTTGCACCGGGACAGTGCGCCCGGTGTTCTTTTGCACGAACGACGGGAATCGTGCGGCCGCTTGACGATCGTGGAGGTTATGAGGTGATCATTGAATCGAGCTACGCGCAGTACGCTGAACAGTGGCTCACCAATGCCATTGGAATGAGTCCGTCTGATCAGGCTTGAATTTAAGAGTCGGTTCTTTCTCCCTGTTCCTCGATCCTACCGGCAGGTTGCATGTTTCGAATTCATTCGATCGAGAATGTGCGTAATCAGCGACAACAAATACTGTAACCGTCTGAATTCATTCAGAGAATACTGGATATTCTGGAAAAATATCATGAAACCCAACTTTCGCCGAGTCATTCTGCAAGTTGGTTCGGTCTCGGCGGTAATTATGCAGCATTTGTCGCAGTAAACCTGTCGGGATAGAGATTGATGAGGTGTTGAGCGTACGACACGGGAGGTGCCTCACTAGATGGGAATATGTTCGCTTCAAATTCGGGTTCCAGGAAATGACCCATTGAGGTTCTGCTGGTGCCGTCGGACAGAACGCGGTGGGGCGTTCCGGAGAGTTGATTAGCGGTCAGGGGGGCCAGGAGCGTGCCACAGTGAACCGATAAGGTACCGGGTCGGGGATACACTTCTTTCCAGATACCCTCACGACCTTCCATCTGCAGTCCGCCTACAGAAGACTGCCACAAAATCGAAAGAAAATTCTCGTCGAGATGACGTCCAGTAACGATCTGTCGACCATCTTTGATCGAATCCTTGCTGCCGGTGTCAGGGTGTTGCCCGGAGTCTTCACTATCCTGTGGTGTCGATGGTAACGGTTTCACTAGGTGCGGTTGGGAAAGCAGCCGCATTGAGGCATTGCGGCCCTGGCTGGCAATTCGAAAAGGTTCTGGGTGAAGGTCCAGTCCTCGGGCAATCGCTGACATGAGCGTGCTGGCTAGTGTTCTTAGATGGTGAAGCTGTTCCAGCATTTCCGATTGCCAGTAGGGCAGTTCTTTTTTATCGGGCCAGACATTCGATTCGCCAAAGGAAATCGCCCCTGGAAGATTCGAAACATCCATGGCGGGTTCTGGGCCAATGTCAAAATATTCCTTGTGGGTCCATCCCGGTGTGTCTGGGAGTGGGTAGTAGCCTCGGTAGTTGTTTGGATTGGAGGATTGGTGTTTTCTGGTCGCACAGCCCATCTTCGAGTCTAATGGCAGATCGAAAAACCGCATCAGATTCGTCAATTTTCTATCTATGTTCCCACCGTCAGGAAGTCCGGTTGCGACAAATGCGCCATCAGAAGACAAAGCCTCGGCGATCTGGACATCAACTTCAGAAGTGAGGTGATCTGGCTGTTGCAGTAGGGCAGAAAGATCAATCTCTTTTACGGTATCGAACATAGCAGTCGTAGTCTATCGGTGAATATTCTACAGGCAGGTCCTGCGACGAAACGGTGCGGTGCAGCACTGGATGGGTGCTGACTACACAAAGCGTGTATCCGTATATTTAGTTGTATTTATTGTAAATCAAAATATTCGTCGACAGCCGTACATGCAAGGTACTACCTGTCCTGAAAATTTAGCTTGTAGGACTCCTGACTAATCGTTGTTCAATTATCCATGAAAAGTCATTCTGTTCGAGCGACTCCCATTTTTCATGAAATTATTGAGTCAAAATCTGAGAGAGAAAAAGCTTGGTACGATCACTTTTAGGTTGGGAGAAGAACTCCTCTGTGGGCGCGGACTCGACAACCTCTCCCTCGTCCATGAAAACAACTTTGTTTGCGGCCTTTTTAGCAAATCCCATCTCATGAGTGACCACGATCATTGTCATGCCTTCTTCAGCGAGTTCAATCATCACATCCAATACTTCTTTAATCATCTCTGGATCAAGAGCCGATGTGGGCTCATCAAAGAGCATGATTTTAGGTTGCATGCAAAGGCTTCGGGCAATGGCGACTCTCTGCTGCTGCCCACCCGAAAGTTGCCCTGGGTACTTCGCCGCCTGTTCTGGAATGTGGACCCTGTTGAGATAGGTCATCGCCAGCTCGGTTGCATCTCCTTTGGAAAGGCCTCGTGCTTTCATTGGTGCTAAGGTGAGGTTATCGATCACGCTCAGGTGAGGAAACAAGTTGAATTGCTGAAATACCATTCCGATGTCTTTACGGATTTGAGCGATATTTCGTGTATCTTCAGTCAGTTCGTTTTTGTTTACCCAGATCTGACCATCATCATGTTCCTCAAGCCGGTTGATACAGCGGATCATAGTGGATTTACCGGATCCCGAGGGTCCGCAGACCACAACGCGCTCGCCACCCGAGACCTCTAAAGAGACATCATTCAGTGCACGGAAGTCACCAAAATATTTAAAGACATTTTTTAATGTAATCATCTGTTCCAATTGGTTTCTCCTGTTTCTGGCTACGTATCGGGCTGTTCGAGTCTCTTATACGGGGTTACGGGTGATCCGTTAGCTTCAATAAATCTTATGAGTCCGTTTTTCGAGTCTGGTGAAAAGAAATGCCAGCGAATAACAGATACAGAAGTAAACGCCTGCCACGAACAACCAGACTTCGAAAACATACTGCGTGGAGTAAGCGACTTCCTGTGCCAGAAAGGTCAATTCTTGAATTGAGATCAGCGCTAAAATGGATGAATCCTTGATAAGGGTAATAAATTGCCCAGCCAGTGGAGGGATCACTTTCCGAACCGCCTGGGGAAAGATGATCCAGCGGAGTGTCTGGAGGCGACTCAGTCCAATTGACTGACCGGCCTCAGTTTGTCCTTTATCTATGGATTGAATTCCCGCACGGATAATTTCCGTAATGTAGGCTCCTTCAAAAAGCGCCAGACAAATTATTCCAGAAATGACATTCGCAAAGAGTTCCGGAGGTCCTAACAAGATTTCAAGTACAGCAATAGTTCGCGGGGATGCGTCGACCGAAATCTGGTCGATTCCCAACAAAGGCACAAACTGAGAGCTCAAGAAGAAGAAAAAAACGAAAATAAAGACAACAGGCGGCATGTTTCGAATGAATTCCACGTATAGCCGGCTCACCGTTCGGAAAAAGATCCGCGAGCTCGTCCTCATAATCCCCATCACGATTCCGATAACGCTCGCAAGAAGCATTGACCAAATTACCAGCCCGAAAGTGGCGGTCAGGCCTTTGAGGAGTAGGTTAGGTTTGTAGGCTTGCTCCTCTTCATCCCATCGTAGGATGTACTCCCACAAAAAATCCCAGTGCCACTCGTAGATCATTACGGTGTCCACCTTATGGATGACATAGCCGACTAGAAATATCGCTACCGCAATAACAATAATGTCAACCGCACGGGTAACACCGCTTTTGGACTTTCTACGCATCGCTAAAAATGGACCGTCGTACTGAGTTCCCTAGTCAGGGTGGGTACAAAGTAAATGGCAATCCCGGATAATCCGGGATTGCCATTATGTGCAACGTTAGGGTTTATTGTTTAAGGTTGACCTGATCCGCCCAGTCCATCGTGGTGAACCAGTAGGTCCAACGCTCCTGAAGCCATCCGTTACTGGTGTTCACCATGATCCAGTTGGAGAAGACGTTTAATCCATCTGGATCACCCTTGCGAATACCAAACGCCTCGTTTCCTTCCGTCAACTTTTCAAGAGTCGGGTTGAAGAGAACATCAGCATATTGAGCCTGCCACATGGTGGGTTTCGGGAAGCTGGTTAACACCGCGTGGGCATTCCCGTTGACCACCTCCTGAATAACCAGAGAACCGTCGTCAAACTGACGGAGCTTGGCTTTCGGGAACAATTTCTGGGTGTCGGTACATGAAGTTGCCCCACGCCGACAGGTAAAAGTCACTTTTGAACTGTTGTAGCCGTCGGGCCAGGCAAGATTGCCGGCAAGCTTCTTGTTAGCAACGATACCCATACCAGAGTGGGCATATGGCGCGGTGAAGTTGATGGTCATATTGCGTTTCGGCGTAACGCTCATACCACCGATTATCACGTCGAAATTACCGGCAATCAGAGCGGGGATAATGCCCGACCATGCGGTGGGTACAAATTCGATCTCGACGCCGAGGTCGGCTGCGACCTTCTTTGCAACGTCGATTTCGAAACCAATCAGTTCACCCTTTTTGTCACGCATAGCCCACGGTACAAAAGTAGACATACCGACTTTCATTTTGCCCCGTTTGGTGATGCTCTGGATAACACTTTCAGAGGTCAATTGCTGTTGCAATTCCCCTGCCATGGTAGCGTGGGGCGCTAGCGCAATCCCCAGGAAGGCTGCGATTCCCACGAACGCCTTTTTTACGAGTTGCATAGTTACTCCTTATTGAAAATGACCCAGGAACCCATTCCCCAGGTTAGTGAAAATGTACTATTCGATCTCATGGTTAGCTCAGCCCGCCAGTGTAGAGCGTTTCATGTAGCGCTCGAAACGACTGATGACAACGGACAGCGAAATCGTGATCAAAAGATAAATGGCAGCAACCGTTATCCAGATTTCAAATGCCATAAACGTTTCGGAGATGATATCGAGGCCCGACGTCGTCAGATCGAAAACTGCAATAACGCTGACAATTGCTGAATGCTTTATGAGGTTGACCAGAATTCCGGCCAGGGGTGGCAGAATTATTGGCAGCGCCTGTGGCAGGGTGACATAGCGATAGATTGCAGCTCGGCTGAGCCCTAGACTGGCACCGGCTTCTGTTTGTCCTCGGGGTACTGACAGGATCCCGCCGCGAATAATCTCTGCCGCGAAAGACCCTTCAAAAAATGAAATGCACAACACCGCAACCCAGAACCGGTCAATTTCGAAAATCGGGCCCAGGACGAAATAAAAAACGAACAGCTGAATCAGAAGGGGAGTATTGCGGACCAACTCAAGATAGACCGTCGCAAGCAGTTTGCCGGAATACGAATCCGAAAGACGCAAAAATGCCGTCACTAGCCCGATCAGTAATCCCAGAACAATGCTGTAGACGCTGATCTCTAGGGTCACCAACAGGCCGTCGATGAGCGGCCCGAAAATAAGCTCACCGTCGATTACCTTATACAAATATTGGGGTATCCGGTGCCATTGCCATACGTAGTGCATCTCCGCGGCTCCCCGCATAAGCAGCCAGATGAGCCCTCCGCCCAGGATGATCAGTTGGAAGGTATCTGTGATTATGGAGTTGCGTTTGCGCTTCGCACGCAATACAGCAATGCGGCCCGTTTTAATAGCCATCAAATTCCTTCACTAATCTAAATCGGTTGCCTGACCGGATTGATCCATAACTGCAATTAGTTGGCTGTAGGATCTCGTGTCTCCAATTTCTCAACCAGCCAGTTCTGGAAATACCTTACGTTGGCTTCCCAGGTTTTGGAGAACCGCACATCGTTGGCAACTGAAGAACGCCTCGCCTTTTGCTGTAGTTCCATACAATGGTGGTCCTGTGCCCGAATACCGCGACGGCCG
>CAZEKE010000108.1:0-10910 GCA_964512815.1 uncultured Acidiferrobacteraceae bacterium | reverse complement strand
GGTGTGATTCTGCTGCTGGTGATCTATCCGATCCTTGATCTTGTCACCGGTGCGGTCCGCAGACCTCATCTACCGCGATCGCGGGCCGGTCCACTCGCTGCGATCCCCTATCTGCATGTGGTCTTTCATCTGGCCGTCATGGTGGCCCTGCTGTGGCGGGCACTGGAGGACGGCAATGCCTGGACCACCTGGGCGGCCGCCCTGGGCAGTGGTCTGAATACCGGGACCAGCGCTATCGTGGTGGCCCATGAGCTGGGACACAGCCGGCCGCTTACCCTGCGTTGGTGGCTGGCAAAATTCAATCTGCTGACCGCCCTTTACCTGCATTTCACGCTGGAACACAACCGCCACCATCACCCCGCTGTGGCGACCACTGCGGACCCGGCCAGTGCACCGCGTGACCGGGCTTTCTGGGCACACCTCGTCCGGACGGTGCCGGGACAACTCGTCAGCGCCTGGCAGATCTCCGGGAAAAGCGGTCGGCGCGGTCTCATGAATTCAGTACTCCACGGTTTGCTGCTCCAGACGGCCGTACTGGCGCTGTTGTGGTTTGCTTTGTCCTTTTGGTGCGTACTGGCGATCCTTGTCCAGGCGACAGTAGCTGTCTTTCTGTTGGAATTCGTCAACTACATCCAGCACTACGGACTCGACCGGGACCCGAAGCAGCCTTTCACTGAACAGCACGCGTGGCAGAGCAACGCCCCGTGGTCGTGCTGGACACTGCTCGAGCTGCCCCTTCACCCCATTCATCACCTCGAACCCTCACTCAGGTTCTGGCAACTGAAGGCCGCCGAGGGTGCGCCGACGCTTCCAGCCGGCTACTATGCGCTGTTCTGGCCCTGCCTTTTTCCACCCTTGTGGCGGCACTGGATTCATCCCTGCCTGTTGCAGCAACGGTTTATCACTGAGACCACCTGACCGATGACATCATACCTTTCAGAACGCCTCAAACAGATCAAGCCCTCGCCCACCATGGCCATCTCGGATAAGGCCAGGGAGTTGCGTGCCGCCGGTGAGGACGTCATCAGCCTCAGCCAGGGTGAACCGGACTTCGAGACACCCGATCACATCAAGGAAGCTGCACTCAGGGCAATGCATGACGGCCACACGCGCTACACCTCGGTTGACGGTATACCCGAGCTCAAGAGTGCGATCTGCATGAAGTTCAGGCAGGACAACCAGCTCTCCTACGATCCGTCCCAGGTCTCGGTCAGCACCGGCGGCAAACAGGTGCTCTACAACGCTTTCATGGCGACACTCAACCCGGATGATGAAGTCGTCATTCCGGCACCCTACTGGGTGTCTTACCCGGACATGGTGGTACTTGCTGAAGGCAGTCCAGTGTTTGTTTCCTGTCCGGCAGCAAACAACTTCAAGCTGACGGCCGGAGACCTTGAAACCGCGATCACTCCCGCCACCCGCTGGCTGATCCTGAACAGCCCTTCGAACCCGACCGGCTCGGTCTACAGCCGGGAAGAACTGGAGGCACTGGCCGCTGTGCTGCTGCGTCACCCCGACGTACTCATCATGACCGATGACATCTATGAACACCTGATCTACGGGGATGCACGTTTCTTTACTCTCGCCCAGGTCGAGCCCGAGTTGAGCCACCGGACCCTGACCTGCAACGGAATGTCCAAGGCCTACTGCATGACGGGGTGGCGGATCGGCTTTGCCGGGGGGCCTGAACCCCTGATCCGCGCGATGGCTAAACTGCAGTCCCAATCGACATCCAACCCGACCAGCATTTCCCAGTATGCGGCCACCGCAGCACTGAACGGTGGCCGGGACTTTCTTGCCGAAATGCTGACCGCCTACGAGGAGCGGCGGGACACTGTGGTCAGGCTGCTCGGCAGTATCAAGGGCATTTCCTGCGCCACACCGGATGGCGCGTTCTATGTCTACCCATCCTGTTCGGGGCTGATCGGCGCCGTCTCACCGACAGGTGAGACGCTCGAAAACGATACCGCCGTAGGCAGCTATCTGCTCGAAGCCGCCAAGGTCACAGTGGTACCCGGAGAGGCCTTTGGTCTGCCCGGTCACTTCAGGGTGTCCTACGCCACCACGATAGAAAACCTGGTGGAAGCCTGTGACCGGATCCGGCTCGCATGTGAGAAACTGATCCTACCCTAAAGCCCTCGGCGCCCCGCGATCCAGGCCAGCCAGTCCCGTTGCCAGGTCAGGATACCGCGGCACCACACCCAGATGTGTTGTCATCAGGCTGTTGTCGATCCTCTTGGACTCGGCCAGGTAGGACCGCATTCCAGCGCTGAGCGCCTGCTCTTGTTCGGCACGACTGACGACTGGCGGCCTGGGCAATCCCAGCGCGTCAGCGACCTCAAAAAAGAATTCGGTCATACTGCTGGGGTTGCCGTCGCTGATGTTGTACACCGGTGCCGGGTCATCGATCCGACCAGCCGCAAGACAGGCCTCAACAAGATCATGGGCATGTACGCGGTTACTCCACGGTGACGCCTGAGGCGCCAGCACCGGCTGGCCGGCGCGCAACCTTTCAAGAGGCAGCTTGCCCGGCCCGTAGATACCCGGGACACGGAGAATGACCGAAGGCACATCGCGGCTGTCGCACCATCTCTGCAGGTTCTCTTCGGCGTCTACCCGGCGTTGTCCCCGGTCGCTCTTGGGATTGACCGGCCGGGATTCGTCCACCCATTCACCGTCGCAGTCTCCATAAACGCCGGTTGTGCTGATCAGCACGATTCGGTCGGGCTCGAGTCCGGGGTGCAGCGCGGCAAGCCCTGCTGCCAGTCGGGTATCGACCAGACCTTGTGCCGGCGGTGGTGCGAACCAGTAAAGCACCCGGCCCTTGAAGTCCGGCAGGGATCCCGGCGGCAGCCGGTCGAGATCAGCGTTCCGGGCCTCGATACCCAGGGCTTTGAGATCGGCGGCGCTGCTGGCCCGCCGCACCAGCGCCCCGACGGCGCCTCCTTCGGCGAGTTCTCGACGGGCGACCTGAGAGCCAACATAGCCACACCCGATAAAAAAACTGTGCATCAAGGCGCTTCCTGGCATTTTGAGCGGTGGATATCAGCCTTCACTGGCATATTAGATACTCTTCACATATAGTCTTATATAATTATATTGTGTTTTCCTAATTATAGGTATTCCGCGTCGCGTCACCTGCGGTCAGTGTACGCGCCCGGGGGCAGCGGCGCTGCGCTGGGCATCCGGTGGAACCGGTGACGCATGGTGAAGCACTATCTTCCAGCTGCCCCCGACCAGCCGGTAGGCATTGGTTGCCAGCACGGTGCTCCGGCTCAAGCCATCCTCCTGATTCACCGTAATGTTCTCGTAGACCAGGTGGACCGCAAGACCGTCACTTTCAAGACGCCGGACATGACTGAGCGTAAAACGCAGTTCCATCGGGTGGGAGAAAATCTCGCGCCAGCTCCAGCGTACCGCCTCATACCCTTCAATGCGCCGGCCGAAAGGATGAATGCAGACCGCTTCATTCGGGTGCCAGACCCGCATCATCGCCTCCAGATCGGCGCTCTGGAATGCGTCGTAAAAAGCCGTCTCGGCGACCTGCGCTGAGTTGAATTTCACGGACAAGCTTCCCCCATTCGACGTCTGATCAGTAAGAGGATCGTACCCCAGAACCATTACGACCCGATGCTACAATCGACCGCACCACCCACTTCTGAGACAACCGCGCGGGCGGGGGTCATCAGCGCCGGAGAATATGCCGTGGATGAAAAAACCCGGACCGAACTGGAAGCATCGGCTTTCAGGGGGCTCGTAGAGCACTTGCAGAAGCGAACCGATGTACAGAACATCGACCTGATGAATCTCGCCGGTTTCTGCCGCAACTGCCTGTCCAAATGGTACCTGGCGGCCGCTGAAGAACGCGGCGTGGAAATGGATTACGAAAAAGCCCGCGAATCGGTCTACGGCATGACTTATGGGGCCTGGAAATCCACGCACCAGAAGGAAGCTTCGGCCGAACAGAAAGCGCTTTTCGACGAGACCAAACCATTGCACGCCCAGATCAGCGGTCACAACAAAGCCTGATCGGTACCATCCCTGGCGGCAGGCCGGTCGAACCGGACTCAGCCGCCCGCCGGGTGAATCAGCGCCTGCTCACGCCGAAACGGTACCGCGTCCGGATCAGGGCGTTCGTCGATCTCCCGGGCAAAACGATGGCCATCGTATACCGCCTGGGCGATGGTGGAGGGCGCCATGCAATCGCCGATCCGAATCAGGCTGAACGGCAGTTTGGAGAGTTGTGATTCGTCTTCACCGGCGAGTGCAAAATACAACGCGTTGCCCGGCACACGGCTGGTCACCAGGACCAGTGAAACTGCATCACGCTGCGCCACCCGTCCGGTTGCGTTGCAGCGGGTCTGAACACGGCCGGGAGACACTGCAGCAAGGGTCTGCTTAGCCGCCAGTGTGACACCCATCTCGAGCAACCGCAGTTCGATACGGTGCTGTTCCATGGTGTTCTGGGTCCAGTGCGAAACTTCCGGGCCCGGTGTTACCAGCGTGACAGCCAGGCCCGACGCTGCCAGCAGTTCAGCGATCACCCCGCCCAGATAGTAATGGTCATCGTCGTAAACCAGAACCGGCCCCTCGTCAGGACTCCGGCCGGCAACGATATCGTCCGGTGTGTACAACGCCGGATGCGTTTCGCAACCGGCGACGGGCTGCCAGGTGGCCCGACCCACACCATCGCGGCGCCACTGCGCACCGGTCGCAATGGCCACGTGATCGGCACCGAATTCACGGATACTGTTCGCGTCCATTGCGCTTCCCGGATAGAAACGCACGTCCGCACAGCGTCCGATCTGTCCCAGCCGGTAATCGGCGACCCGCCGGTAACTGGCAAGACCCGGCAATCGGGCTTCGGCCACAGCCCGCCCACCGCCCTGGTCACGGTCGGCCAGGGTAACTTCGTAACCCCGACGGCCGAGCGACATGGCCGCTTCCAGACCCGCCGGTCCCGCACCGACCACCAGCACGGTCTTCGAGGCGCCGCGTGGGTTCATGGTCTCCGGATGCCAGTTGCGGCGCCACTCTTCGCCCATGGTCGGGTTCTGGGTACAGCGGATCGGGCTCTGTGTCCAGTCGCCGGCCACACAGATGTTACAGCCGATACATTCTCGGATGTCTTCTATCCGGCCTTCCTCGATCTTGCGCGGCAGAAACGGATCGGCAATCGACGGTCTGGCGGCTCCGATCATGTCCAGCACGCCACCCCGAATCTGCGCCACCATCGCATCCGGCGAGGTAAAGCGCCCCACACCCACCACCGGCTTGCTCGTGCACTGCTTGACGAAGGACACGTAGCGTTCCTGGTCGCCCTCTTCACCGAAACGCGCAGTCACCGAATCGTTGGCCCAGTCACTGACGTTGACATCCCAGATGTCGGGCAACTCGGCCAGCATTTCGACAATCTCGCGGCCCTCGCCAGCACTGCAGATACCCTCGTCACCCAACAGCTCGTCGACCGCAAATCGAAGGGCAACTCCGCAGGTGTCTCCGACGGCCTCGCGCGTGTCTTCCAGCAGCTCACGGGTGAGCCGAACCCGGTTCTCAAGCGAACCACCGTACTCGTCGCCGCGACGGTTGTGACGGCGGCTGATGAAGTGCATGGGCAACGAAAGATCATGGCCAGCATACACATAGACGATATCGAAGCCGGCATCGCGGGCACGGATGGCTGCCTGCCGGTGCCAGCGCCGGACACTCGCGATGTCGCGGAGGGTCATGGCGCAGGCTTGCACCGGATCAAAACTGTTGACCGGGATATCGGAGACCCCCAGCACCGGCAACCGTGAGTAGTTGTTGGACACGTTATGTCCACTGTGTACCAGCTCAACGGCTGCCAGCGCACCGTGTTCATGCACCCGGTCGACCATCAGTGCCAGTCGCTGCTGGTCCTCAAGGTCCCACAGCCTGGCTTCGCGATAGGGCAGCACGTCGCTGCTGGGATGAATGTCACACTCCTCCGTCGCGACCACCGCCCAGCCTCCTTGCGCTTTCATCCCCCGCATGGCGGCGACACTGTTCGGCATACCGTGTCCCATACCGTTGCAGTGAGGAACCTGGTAGAACCGGTTGCGGGCCGTGACCGGCCCGATCTGTATCGGCTCAAACAGTAGGTCGTATCGGCTGTCTCTGGTCATGGGTCCCTCCGGTTGCGAGCCCGATCTGAAAGGAAAAAGCCGTTCATGCTTTCAGCCGTCCTGCCCGCCGCCGAACAGCTCGTCTAGCTTTTTGCGCGGGTTATCGACCGGTGCAGAAGGTTCACAGGCACTCCTTTCGCCGAACAGCTTGTCGAGTTCGGAACGGGAAGCAGCCGGCTCCTTCGCGTGCGCCGCTGTGCGGCGCTCGGGCTGCAGTACCAACCAATCGCAGAAATTGGCCTTTTCCCTATCACTGACTGACTCGGCGCGGGGTTCGTCACAGTCACTGTGCAGCCTGGGATTCCAGTAACGGCACATACGGCAGGTGTGCAGCTGTGCCCGGCATTGGGGACACGCCGCGTAAGTGGAGAGCGGCATCGGCTCGTCTTCAATTCCGGCACCGCAGCTCCAGCAGTGCAGTTTCTGGCTCAAACGTCCTATCCCCTACGGGTGTGGGCGGCACTTCACTCAACGTGAAACGCATGACCCGGATTTTCAGTGCACCCTGAACTCGGTTTTCTTCAGGACCCCGCGCCAGCACCTGGGACGCTGTGTCATCTGACGCTCCAGACGGCGGGCGATCCTGACAAACACCCTGACCACACGCAGCAGCCTGAACTTGAGTCCGTTGTACGAAAAGATCGAGAAGTAGATCGGCTGATATCGCCACAACGCATAGCGGTCGGTACCGGCAAGTTCCGGTCCGTGAAACGACCGAAATGCACTCAGGGTCTGATAGTCGACTTCCGAATCCCGCGTTGCAGATTCAAAGTGTACCAGTCTGATCTGCGGCGACACCACGCAGCGCAGCCCCCGCCGGCGTGCCCGCTGGCAGAAATCAACGTCTTGGAAACTGTTCGGGAAAGCCAGCGAGAAACCACCCAGGTCCATAAATGTCTTCCTGGAACAGCACAGGAACGCACCGCTGATCGAAGTGGTTTCGTGATCAGCGAGGTAACGATGCATGGGATCCCCAACATCAGCGGCATCCGGCGTCGGTGCATAGTGCACGGCAGAATTCCGCCCGACGTTATCGCCACAGGACTGTACTGTACCGTCTTCGTTGAGCAGCATCCCACCCACACAGGCGACGTCGTCCTCCGCGAGAAGCGAAATCACCGGAGCACTCCACCCGGAGCTGGTGATCTCGGTATCGTCGTTGAGAAAGACCAGCACGTCACCGGACGCCTCCGAAGCACCCAGGTTGCACTTGCGGGAAAAATTGAAACCGGACGCGTCGCAGATCGCACGGCCGGGAAGATCCAGACCGGACAGAATCTGCTCGGCGGCCGCCCTGTCGTCATCATGATTCAGAATGAGAATCACCTCCAGGTCCGGGGACAGCAGATCAGGCTGGGGCTGGACCGGCAGAGAAGCACGCACCGAACGCAGGCAGTCTTCGAGCAGCGAGCGCGCGGTGCCGTTCACGACCCGGGTGGTACCGAGCTTGCAGGGAATCAGGATGGAAAGGGCCGGCACCCGCGCCGGTACCAGTCGCGACCGGTAGACACCGATGTGTGCAGCCTGCCCGCTGGCGCGGCGCTCGAAAAGCGCAGGCTCGATGCGGGCAACCAGGCCCCGCCGGGCGAAGTGTTCCTGAAGGGCGAGCTGCGAACGATCCCGGCTGTCACTGGACAGGCTCTCACCGGAACGCGACTGCGTATGGTCCAGAATCCGCCAGTGGTACGCAACGGTTTCGGCGTGTACCGGACTCACCTGCTCGCTCATCCGCAGCGCCAGGTCGTGATCCTGGCTGCCTTCAAAACCCAGCCGGTAACCGCCGACACGTTCGAAAAACTCGCGCGAGAAGACCTGCAGGTGATTGATGTACATCGTTGAACGAAGCAGCTGAGGACTGTAGTCCGGCTTGAACATGCGCCGAATGAGAAACCCTTTGGCATCAACCTGGATCTCGTCCGAGTACGTCCAGGCTGAATTGTGGTACCGGGTACATCGCAGCAACTGATCGAAGCCTTGACTGACGACCACGTCGTCGTGATCCACCGGAGCAAGCAGCGAGCCTGTCGCAGCAGATGCTGCACTGTTCAGGGTATAGGAGACCCCGCTGTTTTCTGTGTTCCTGAGCACGACCAGATTCTCGATGCTGCTGTCTGCACAACGATCGACGAAAGCCTGGGTTTCCGGGTGCCGCGACCTGTCATCCACCAGGACCACTTCGTGTTCACGGCCAGCAGCTTTCAGGACGCTGTTGACGCACAGGCGCAGCACATCAATCTCCGTGTCAAAGACCGGCACAATGAAAGATACCCGCATGACTTATCCTAAAAGCGCCAATTTACCGGCGTGACGGTCCGCCGGCCGTCAGCACAGGCGGTTCAACCCGGGTGGACCTGCCACTTGCGACCCGTCCGGCCCCGCAGTCCATCCACGATTCCCCGGCACATCATAACGAGGTTGGTCACTCGGTGGTCGGCGAAAACCAGGAAGATAACAGCCATCATCAGCAGACGCACCAGGTCCGCGCATTTCCAGCGTGCAGCCGGATAGGCCCGCCGGTAGAGCAGTACACTGTTGCGGTAGATATAGTAGTAGCGGAAGGGTTTGTGCACCGGCAGGTGACGCCAGCGCCCCAACCAGACCCGGAAAGTGCGATCTCCGAGGCGGTGTTCCATAAGCGCATCACAGATCCCATACGAACGCCAGTTGCGGTGTCCGGCCCGGAGAAACCATTCCGTATCCACATGATCTATGAACAGGCCCTCTTCCATGTCGCCGATTTCATTCAGTGCGGCGGCCGAGAACAGCGTTCCTGACGAGATCAGCATGTCTGCCCGGACCCTCTCTCCACTGCGCCGGCCGCCGCAGAAACATTTTTCGAAACGTAACCGACGGAACCGGACAAAAAACGACTGGTGCCCGGGCTGCACACCCTGGTATCTGGCACCCACCGCGGCAATGCGCTGTTCATCTCGCTGCAATTCCTCCAGGGCCTGCGCAAGCACGCTGACCATGTCCGGGCCGGGCAGCGTATCCTGATCGAGTACCAGAACGGCCCGGGCGCCGTTCTGCAGCCCGCGGCGGATACCGACATTGTGGGCATGGCCCACACCGGCATTGTCCCCCAGGGCGATGCACTCTGCACCTGGAAACCCGTTCACCAGTGCGGCGACCTGCTTGACATTCGGGGAACCGTCGTCGACCACGATCAGCCAGGCGACCTGTGGCGCGGTGCGGCTGATCTGGTCACGCAGAACCGACAGATCCGGATTGAACGTTGCCACAACCGCGGCAATCGGGGTCGAGGATTCGGGAGAATTCAACGCGAGTTCAGGTCCTGTTCGCACAGCAGCTGTGCATGCTCTGGTTAGGGTACGGCGTATTGCCTACACAACCCGGCCTCTTGCCGAACCACGGTGGCGATACCGGACACGTTACATTACGCTGGTACATGTATTCTGCCTCTTTTGGGGCGCTGGCAACGCAGCCCGATCCAACTGGCCCATGTCTGATTCGAATAACAGTGCATTTCTGGAAGAACGTTTCTACGACGACCTGGAACAGACCCTGGAAACCGCGTGGATACTGCTTTACCGGGCTGCAATCGATCGACATTCACCGATGCACACCCCGGTTCTCGCAAACACCGGTATTGATGGCACGGCCTCCGCGCGGACGACCGTGCTGCGTCACGTGGACCGGCAGAACCGGCGGCTGCGCATCCACACCGATATGCGATCCCCCAAAGTAGAGCAACTGGCGCAACGTCCGCAGTGTCAGGTGGTCGCCTATCATCCTGGCCACAAGGTCCAGCTGCGCATGGGGGGGAACGCCAAAATCCACAATGCCGACTCGGCCGCCCGAGATTTCTGGAGCCAGACCTCCCTGTCGAGTCGGCGCTGTTACCTGGCGGAACACCCACCGGGCACTCCCAGTCCAGTCCCTACCTCCGCCCTGCCGGATGTGGTCAGCGGGCGGGTGCCCGATGAGTCAGAGTCCGAACCCGGATTCGGCCAATTCGCCGTTCTGTTGATCACGATAGACACCCTCGAGTGGCTCTACCTTGCCGCGCGGGGACACCGGCGCGCACGGTTCAGCTGGACGGCCGACAACGGGTTGAAAAGCAAATGGCTGACACCCTAAATCCGGGCCGCATTCAATAGACGCTGCCGAACGAGACATCGATACTCCCCGCCGGCCGTTCGAGTCCGGCCAACCGGCAACCCTGGGCCACCGGTCCACCCGGCAGAACCTGGAAAAGCCGGCGCCGGCCGCCCACATGGTGAAACTTCTCGTGCAAAGCGTCCTGCAATTCTCGCACGTTGACCCGCCCCTCGTGCCGCGCGAAATATTCCTGCAGCGCCTGAATCAGTAGCCAGTGCTCATCCACGAGGTCCAGACCTTCCGATTCGGCAACCCGTTGGCAGCTCTCCGGTGACCACCCCTGCGGGGCGTTGGGAAAATCGTCGATATCCGGTAACTCGGCTGGTGCATCCGTATCTCTAGTGGCTGGTGTCATTGGGGTGCTGGCAGCTTTTGCGTCGTCAAATGCTGCCGCAATCTTAACCTGTTGCGACCATCAGTTCGATTTCAGCCGGTCGATCTCGGTTTGCAGAGCAGGGTCTGGCAGCGCCCGACAGCAGCAGCCGAACACCTGCCGTAGACGTTGCAGGACGTCCCGCCGCCCGGTCAGATTGAGAATCCGGGCGCACTCACTCCAGGGCCTTTTCTGCAACACCTTCACGGCCAAAGCGATCCTTCCGTTGTCATCCAGCGAAAGCCCTGATGACGCCGACAGGCTGTACC
>CAZEKE010000107.1:0-3429 GCA_964512815.1 uncultured Acidiferrobacteraceae bacterium | reverse complement strand
GTGTCTTCACTCATGTCTGGGAAACTCCTGGATTGAAATAGCAGAGCTCTGGATTTTTGCCTGCGGCTGGTCTTTAACCGAATGGGTAGTCAGCGCTGTTGTTCGAAATAGGCACAGATCCCGGCTAGAATTCCGCTCATTGATGATCGGGTCGGTCAGTGAGAGTTGAGCCTCTCAGGCATCTGAAATTATACCGCGCGGAGACAAAAATTTGACGCAGCACAAACGGGATATGACTGCAGCCGAGTTCAGGTCCGCGCCGTTCCGGGCAGTGACCCTACTCGGAATGTCGGGTTCGGGAAAAACCACTCTGGCGAGCAAGCTTCCCAAGGATCGATGGTTTCATTATTCGGGGGATTACCGAATCGGGACCCGCTACCTAGACCAACCGATCATGGACAACATCAAGAAAGAGGCTATGAAGGTCCCTTTCTTGGCGAATCTGTTGCGTTCGGATTCGATGTCTATCTGCCCCAATATCACCATCAACAACCTTTCTCCGATCGCGAGTTATCTTGGAATGATCGGGGATCCTAGCCGGGAAGGTCTGTCGGTCGAAGAGTTCAAGAGGCGCCAGGGACAGCATCGGGACGCTGAGATCGCTGCCATGTACGATGTTCGGTCGTTCATAAACAAAACTCGTGAGACCTACGGGTACCCAAATTTTGTCAATGATGCGGGAGGGAGCCTCTGTGAACTCGACGAACCGGATGTGATTCGCCAGCTGGCCGAAGACACACTGATCATCTATTTGAGACCCTCCGAACGGCTGCTGGACCAAATCGTAGAACGCTCGCTGCAGAACCCGAAACCGATGTATTACCAGGAGACATTTCTGGATAGGGTCCTGCCGCAGTATCTCAGTGAGGAGGGGCTTCAAGCCCCGGATCAGATCGACCCCTCCGACTATTTCCGCTGGATATTCCCACGTCTGGTAGAACACCGGCTCCCGCTTTACGAGGCCATTGCCCGGGACTACGGTGTAGTCGTGCAGGCCGATCAGATCGATGCGATACAGGGGGAGGAGGACTTCATGGATCTTGTCTCCGACAGCCTGAAATAGTCATGCCTCTGGTTGCCAACACCGAACTTCCCAGTTTCGCCCGTTACAGGGCCGAAGGCGGTGAAGTCCTGGATCCTTCCCGTGCCCGGGAACAGGAGATTCGCGAGCTTCATATCGGACTATTCAACATGATGCCGGATGCCGCGCTGGAGCCGACCGAGCGGCAGTTTCTGCGACTTGTCGGCGGCTGCAACCGCATCGCCCAGTTCCATATCTACCCCTTCACGTCCGAGAAGATTCCCCGCGGTGAAAAAGCCGCTCTCCACATCAAAAAGTATTATTTCGATTTCGAAGAACTCAAAGACGCCGGACTGGATGCTCTGATTGTCAGTGGAGCGACCCCGATTTATGCCGAACTCAGTGACGAAGCGTTCTGGGATCCCCTGTGTGAACTGCTGGACTGGGCGCGTTCCAACGTCACGTCCACCCTATGCGCCTGTCTCGCAACCCACGCGGCGCTCAAGTATTTTCACGCGATTGAACGGCAGCGCTTGCCGGCCAAACGCTGGGGTGTCTTCGCCCACCAGGTCAGTCTTGATCATCCTCTCGTTCAGGGGGCCAACACCCGCTTCGATGTGCCGCACTCCAGGTGGAACGAGATCTTCCCGAAGCAGATGCTGGGCGCAAACCTCAAGGTACTGGTGACCAGCGAGGAGGCCGGCGTGCATCTCGCCACCAGCTCGGATGGTTTCCGGTTTGTCTATTTTCAGGGCCACCCGGAATACGATCACAACAGCCTGTTCAAAGAGTACAAGCGGGAGGTGGTCCGTTTTCTGAACGGAGAGATCAGTGACTATCCGCCTTACCCGGACGGGTATTTTCTGGATGACGCGAAAAACGTACTACGGCAGTACCAGAACAGGGTAATGAATTGCTCGGACCGGGCCGCCCTGGCAGAAGAATTTCCTGAATCGGACGTGATAGTCCACAACACCTGGGGCGATACCGGTAAGGTGGTGTTCAACAACTGGTTGGGAACGATATACCAGATTACGCATCGTGATCGGCGAAAGCCGTTCATGCCCGGTGTGGATCCGGGCAACCCCTTGGGCTAGACGCAGATTTAGTCCATTTCCGTTCTACCTTCGGATTTGTTTGACAGTCCGGTACACAGTCGATACGCTTTCGAATCAGAAGCGCCGATTTGACTGTCAGCTTGCGGGCGCCAAAAAAATATCCGCTAAAGCGAGTGTGTCCAGACAGACCCGCTCTAGCACCAGCAGGCACGGGGGGTGTCTTTGCCGGACATAGCAGAGTTGCTTACAACGCGCCCGTGGCTGCTGGCTGATGGTGCGACCGGAACCAATTACTTTGATTTGGGGCTGCAGTCCGGAGATGCGCCGGAGCTGTGGAACGCGGACCACGTCGAACGCGTTGCTTCTTTGCACCGACGCTTCATCGAGGCCGGTGCCGATATCGTTCTCACCAACAGCTTTGGCGGAAACCGCTACAGGCTCGAGCTACATCAGTCGCAAAACCGCGTCGTCGAGCTGAACCGGGCTGCAGCGGAGATCGCCCGTGAAGAAGCGGAGCGTGCTGGATGGCCGGTTGTCGTTGCCGGATCCATCGGTCCGACCGGCGAGATTCTGGAGCCGGTGGGAGCGCTCTCCATAGAGCAGGCTACCGAAGCGTTTACTGAGCAGGCGCTGGCCCTTGCAGACGGCGGCGCAGACGTCATCTGGCTGGAGACACTGTCTTCCAAGGAGGAGATGCGGGCGGCTGGAACAGCTGCTGCGACGACCGGATTGCCGGTTATAGCAACGATGACTTTTGACACCAATGGCAGCACCATGATGGGTGTTTCCCCCGTAGAACTTGTTGCTCTTTATCGTGAAACAGTGCCCCGGCTGGCGGCTTTTGGTGCCAATTGCGGTATCGGTGCGGCAGACCTCATCGGCGCACTGCTGGCGATGTCCCAGCAACTGACTTCCGACGACACGTTGGTGGCAAAGTCCAATTGTGGAATTCCCGCCTTTGTAGACGGTCGGATTCATTACAGTGGTACGCCGGAATTAATGTCCCGCTACGCCGAGCTGGCACTGGATTCGGGTGCCCGTATCATCGGCGGGTGTTGCGGCACAACGCCTGAGCACCTGGCCGCCATGCGGCAGGCGCTTGAAGCCCACTCCAGACGTGAAGTCCCGGATCTCGATGCTGTTGTTGAAGTCCTGGGGCCGGTCACGGCCGGAACCCGGGCCTGCTGTGACGGAATCGGGAGCAGACCACAGAGAGAGCGCAAGCGCAGCGCTCGGCGCCGGCGTAACGCCTAGCAGCACCCCCTCCACAGCGGTTATGCTTGCGTCATGAAACATGCTTTCGTGATGGACCCACTCGAGCAGGTCAAAGCCTACAAGGACACCAGCTAC
>CAZEKE010000106.1:0-5200 GCA_964512815.1 uncultured Acidiferrobacteraceae bacterium | reverse complement strand
AAACGGCTCGCAGAGATGTTGATCCAGGCGCAAAATGCATTATCCAATACGTCTTTCATAACGGTACGATTCGGAAATGTACTGGGATCTGCCGGTAGTGTCGTTCCTCTGTTCCAAAAACAGATCGAGGCTGGCGGGCCTATTACCGTAACAGATCCGAAAGTTAATCGATATTTCATGACACTGTCTGAAGCCTGCCAATTGATCCTCCAAGCTAGCGTATTAGGGAGAGGCAGCGAGATATTTGTTTTAGAAATGGGTGAGCCGTTGAGTGTTGACTATCTGGCCAGACAACTGATCAGGATGTCCGGCCTGATTCCTGGTAAGGATATCGACATTGTTTATACAGGCTTGAGACCAGGTGAAAAACTTGATGAAGAACTCTTTCACTACGATGAGAAACTCACCGAAACATCTCACCAGAAGATTCACCTGGCCGAAAGCAGGCCTGTTGACGTGGAAGATATCAAAGTGGGAATGGAGAGACTGATTGAAGCCAACTCCAAGGCCGATAGCCTGCAGATGAGAGAACTGCTACACCAATTGGTACCTGAATTCGACGATCGGCAATCGGTTGATGAGATACAGCAGCGGGCCTGATAAAGATCACTCGCGTACTGGGTGACGGCGCACTGTTAGCAGTACTCCAAGTTTGGGATGGTCAAAATAATGAATTTCATCGAGCCTTATCCGACGGATCTCATTCAAAAGATAAGGCGGGAGCATCTTGGCTGATGAAGAAACCACACTTGGATCCGGAAAAACGATTTGTACATCTACAAAAAGAAGATGGCCGGTAACCAGGCGGAATCTCCCTGTCAAAAAGTGGCGCCCGTTATCCGTTTCCAGGTCAATCCATGCCGGTTTGGAGTTACCTTTCGTCTGGCGCAAGTTCCAGTAGCCTGAAAAAAGAACATGATAGTCCGCGCTGGCAATCAGCTTTTGGTGAATAGGCCCCAATCTCTCTCCAAACACTTCGGACGAACTGGAGATTTGAATACCTTGTCTGCTTCGATCTGACTTCAGAAAGGCCTCAGCAAGTAAGGCCGGATTAGGGGCTTCTTCACGGTGGGGTTGATTCCCGATGTTCTGGACTATCAGCAACTCGATCCGATACCCGGGTGTTTGTTCTGCAATCGCGTTCGGATGAAGGAGCAACATAAACAAAAGGCATAGAAAACATCGAATAGTAACCCTGTTCAAACATGGTGAAACGAGCATGACACACATCAATCTTGATCAGCCAATTGATCCAACAAACGGTCAATGAAAGCGATTCTCCCTTCGGCTTCCGGTAGATCTGCAGCGATAACGAGTTCACTACTTCCACTCATTACAAATTGCCCATCGTTTTCACTGATTAGGTTAACAATCCGAACTGGATCAACGACGGGATCTGGTCCAAATACCAGCTTCCCGGATCGGGAATCCAGGGTGATTCTACTGATGCTGAGGTTCGTCGATTTGATTTTCAAATTACCAATTTGGAAAAGTATTTTCGACTGGTCAGGCAGCAGGCCGAATCGATCGACGGTTTCTAATTGAAGATCGTACAGGGTCTCCAAGTCTCTTATCCCTCCGATACGTTTGTAGAGCACCAGACGTGTGTGAACATCTGGAATATAGTAATCGGGAAATAATGCGGGCAAATTTAGATCGATCTCGGTTGGTATCGCTGGTGAGATATCCTGCTGCGGCTCAGAATTGAGATCTTTTGAGACCTCTCCGATCGCTCGCTTCAGATACTCCGCATAAAGTGTGAAGCCTATTTCGTCTATAGAGCCGCTTTGCTGGTCGCCGAGCAACTCCCCGGCACCGCGAATCTCAAGATCATGGGAAGCTAGTGTAAAACCAGCCCCCAGGTCTACCAGAGACTCTATCGCCTCCAATCGTTTGAGGGCGTTGCTGTTAAGGTTGTCAAATCTGGGAATCAGAAGATAAGCATAGGCTTGGTGATGAGAGCGCCCCACTCTTCCGCGAAGTTGGTGCAACTGTGCAAGACCAAGCCGATCAGCACGGTTAATGACGATTGTATTGGCGTTAGGGACATCAATCCCGCTTTCTATAATTGTGCTGCAGACCAGCACATCAGACCTCTGGTGGTAAAAGCCTTGCATCACCCTATCAAGATCGGTTTCAGGCATTTGGCCGTGTGCTATTGATATTCTAGCTTCAGGCAACAAACTGCCTAATCGTTCTGCAGTCGATTCGATTGTTCGCACCTCGTTGTGCAAAAAATAGATCTGCCCCCCGCGCTGCATTTCACGCAAGCAGGCTTCCCTAACCAGACCGTCATTCGATTCCCTAATGAAGGTCTGGATCGCGATTCGTTCTTCGGGGGCTGTCGTGATTAACGATATTTCCCTAAGTCCCCCGATGCTTACATTTAACGTACGAGGGATGGGCGTTGCAGTTAACGTAAGAATATCAACTGTTTCTCTAAGCGTTTTCAAACGTTCTTTCTGGCGTACGCCAAAGCGCTGTTCTTCATCCACAATCAGGAGACCAATATCCCGAAATCGAACATCCTTTTGAAGAAGACGGTGTGTGCCTATTACGATATCAACGGCACCTTCATGCAATCGTTGCAGGATATTTTCAGATTCAGACCGGTTCCGAAACCTTGAAAGCAGTTCGACCACCACTGGGAGATGGGCAAAGCGGTCACGGAAGGTGTGAAAGTGTTGTTGTGCTAACAACGTTGTCGGCACCAACACAACAACTTGCCTGGAGTTGTCGACGGCCACAAATGCGGCACGAAGGGCAATTTCAGTCTTGCCAAACCCGACATCTCCACAGACCAGGCGATCCATTGGCCTTTCAGACTCTAGGTCTTGCAAGACCTCCTGCATGACATCTTTCTGGTCTTCTGTTTCTACATACGGAAATCGTGATACAAATTTGGCGTAATCGTCTGTGGATACATGAAAGCTGTGGCCCTTCCTGGCCGAACGAATCGCCTGAGTTGCAAGTAATTCAGCCGCCACATCACGGGTCTGCTGCTTAGCTCGCTCCTTGGCCAACCTCCAGTTATCGCTCCCAAGTTTATGGAGGGGTGCTGTTTCTGTATCCCCACCAAGGTAACGCGATACCGTGTGCAGATTAAGCACGGGAACATAAAGCTTGTCGCCCTTAAGGTACTCAACGACCAAGAACTCATTCTCTGTGCCTTGGATTTCGAGCACCTGGAGCCCCCGATATCGTCCAACGCCGTGGTCTTGATGTGTTATCGGATCATTCAGTTGAAGTTCAACCAAGGACTGGATAATTTTTTCCGGGTCCCGTCGGGGTTTGCCTCTGCGTTCCTGAAGATTCTTTCTTGCGCCAAAGATCTGTGGTTCCGATATGATTTCAACAGCATCCCCAGTCAGCGCAGCTCCTCTTTCTAGGGGTGCAACTATGGATCCAAATTTCGTGTGATTGGCTTCTAAAAACTCCGACCAGCTATCAACTCGATTGACATGATACCCACTGGTTTCCAGCACATCATTGACCGTTTCAGACCGGCCGGGTGAAGACATGACCAGGATCGTGCGGTCATCCGAATGTTCTATATGATCCAGCAAGGATGCGAACGGTTCCGGGCTTCGGATATCAGCTGCAAAGACCTCCGGCACCTGGCTGTTGTATTCAATTACACTTGAATAGTTCTGCGCCACATCGACACCAAAATACACCACAGTGTGTTGCGAGAGTTGCTGTCTAACTTCTGAAGGCTCGAGGAACAAAAGCTGCGGCTCCAAGGGGACGCGTTCAGAATCCATCGAAGCCAGGCTATATCGATCATTGATCACAGCCCAATGAGAATCGAGCGAATCAGCATGCCCAGAATCTAGGATCCAAAGAGTGCGATTATTGAGATAATCCAAAATTGTGGCCTGTTTATCAAAAAATAATGGCCAGAAATAATCTAGTCCAGCGGGAAGACGTTTTTCACTCAGGGCTCGATAGACAAAATGTCTATGGGGGTCACCATCGAACCGTTTCCTGAAATTGCTCCGGAATACGGCAATTGCATCGTCATCGGTAGGGTATTCACGGGCTGGCAATAACTCTATTGAGTCTGTCGTTTCAGTGCTTTTCTGGCTCTCGGGATCAAAAAATCGAATTCTTTCAATTTGATCACCAAAAAGATCCAGGCGAAATGGCTGATCCGACCCCATAGGGTAAATGTCTATAACCCCACCCCTAACAGCGAATTCACCTGGATAGAAGACTTGGGAAACCGATAGATAGCCGGCTGTGGCCAGTTGATTTTTAAGATGAACACTTTCTACTGCGCTTCCTGATTTCAGGATAAAACTCTGCCCAGAAACATATTCACATGGTGGCAGCCTTTGACAAAGAGTGTTGGCCGACAGAAGGAGAATCCCTCTGGATGTCCTGGGTAAGAGAGCCAGCGTCTTCAGTCGTTCGGACGTGATGTCCGGATGCGGCGATACGCTGTCGTAAGGCAGGCATTCCCATCCCGGGAACTGAATGATCGGTACTGTAGAATCTGATCCGATGAAAAAAGTGATTTCCTCTGCAAGCACTCTTAAGCGCCGTGCATCGTCAGCGACCACAACAACCGGTGCATCATGTGTCTTGCCCGCTCGGGCTATGGCCAAACCCTCTGCAGCACCGTGCAGGCCAGACCAGCAGACCGGGTCGGTCCGGTTAACCGAAAAGGACTGGGTTGGTTCGTTCGATGGCATACAACAGATGAAGCTAGATCTAACGGGGCCGGCGAATTCTATCCTAGTCCTGAAAAAGACGCTCTGGATATTTCATTAATCAAGGTAGTCCAATGTCTGGACGTACACTAAACAAGATTCGAGCCATTGTTCCGGCCGCTGGAACCAGCAAGCGTTTTGGTGGTTCAATGCCGAAACAATATTGTGTACTCAACGGCAAACCGGTCATCATCCACACGCTCGAAAGGCTCAACAGTGTCGAGCGAATCGAGAGCATCCAAGTCGGATTGTCTCCGGATGATCAAATATGGTCCTCCCTGTGTGGTATCCCAAGTAAGGTATCCGATGTCTTCTGTGGCGGTACGACCCGGGCAGAAACTGTACTTCAGGGATTGAAGAATCTTATTGAATCTTACGGCTCCAATGATTGGGTACTGATCCACGATGCCGCACGACCCTGTGTAAGCATCGAGAGCATCGATAAACTCATTACTCGCGTTTTGACTTCAGATCAGGGGGGGTTG
>CAZEKE010000105.1:0-3521 GCA_964512815.1 uncultured Acidiferrobacteraceae bacterium | reverse complement strand
AACACTGAAGCGGTGATTTTCGTGACAAACCAGAAGGGGTAAATCGCATTTGAGGGTGTTCAGGCGATTGACCGTATCCTGCAACAGTGTTTTTTCTCCGCTGACCGACAGGAACTGCTTGGGGTGCAACTGACGCGAGAGTGGCCACAGGCGGGTACCGGATCCGCCACACAGAATGACGGGAATCAGCACGGGGTTGTCTGCTTCGTCCTGGCAAGCGGCATTTCAGCTCACATCCTTCAAGAACTTTCGTTTGACAGAGACGCTTCGAAGCTGTCCAACAAATGGTCTGCCTCGGCATCGACCTGCAGATTGCGTAACTGGGTCTCACCGACGAATGATTCGCGCACTGCGTGTTCCAGAAAGTCGAGGAGGCAGTCGTAATACCCTTCTATATTCAATAACCCGCAGGGCTTGCGATGGAACCCCAGCTGGGCGAAGGTGAGGATTTCAAACAATTCCTCAAGTGTTCCAATGCCACCCGGGAGTGCGATAAACCCATCGGAAAGCTCTGCCATAGTGGCTTTGCGTTCGTGCATGGTTTCCACCACGCGCAGCTCGGTCAGTCCCTGATGGGCGATTTCCTTATCAACCAGCGATTGCGGAATGATACCGGTGGCCGTTCCGCCAGCAGCGATGACCGTATCGGCGACAACGCCCATTACGCCGATACTCGCTCCACCATAGACCAGTTCCAGATCGCGCTGCGCAAGCGCACGGCCGAGATTTACTGCACCCCGGCTATATGCATCACGGCTGCCGATGTGAGAACCGCAGAACACGCAGATTCGTTTCACGCTACCTCCCGACAACGCGGACTGCGACACCTGACGGTCTGGGTGTTACGGAGCATACCCAAGATCAATCCGATGCCGAAATCAGCGGACGCTTCGAAGCAACAGAATATTGCCACTGCCAATCGCAAGGGACGGATTCTCCTTCAGAAATCCGGTTGGGATCAAGATTGTCCTGATTCATAACATCGTAACCCGTCTATTATTCAAATGCTGGGGAATATTTGACCACATAATTTTTGCCGCAATCTCCATAAACAGAAGTCACTTTCTTGAGTTGCCGGTATACACTATAGGGCTGCTTCCAGGATAAAGGGCCGTTCAAAACTGCATCTCTCAGAATGAAAGTTGACAACATTCTCGAAACGGTCGGACAAACGCCCGTGGTGCGACTGCATAGTTTCTCAGATCACTTAGCCAAAGCGCTATGGGTCAAGCTGGAAAGCTGCAATCCAGCGGGATCGGTCAAGGACAGACCCGCACTCAACATGATCAATGACGCCGAGCAACGCGGTGTGCTCAAACCAGGAGATACGATCATTGAGCCGACCTCCGGAAACACTGGTATCGGTCTCGCAATGGTTGCAGCTGTAAAAGGCTACCGGGCGGTTTTCGTCATGTCCGAGGACATGAGTGTCGAAAGGAAACAGATTTTGACGGCGTACGGTGGGGAACTGATACTTACACCGGCAGACAAAGGCACCGTTGGCGCCATCGCAGAAGCACGCAGGCTTGCAGAAACTGAAGGATATTTCTTCGTTGGCCAGCACTATAATCCGGCCAATCCAGCTTCTCATCGCTCAACTGCAGACGAGATCTACAACGATTTCGGTGACGATCTAGATGCCGTAATTTGCACGACGGGTACCGGTGGCACGATCTCCGGCCTGTCGACCTACCTTAAGAGCCGCATTCCCGGGCTCCTGATCATTGCTACGGAGCCCGCCGACTCACCCATACTATCCAAAGGGATCGCCTGTCGGCACAAGATAATGGGAACTGCGCCAGGGTTTATTCCAGATACCCTGGATCAGGATGCCTACGATGACATTATCCCAATTACAACTGAGGCAGCATTCAGTACAGCGCGCAAGCTGGCGGAAGACGAGGGCATTTTCTGTGGAATCTCCTGTGGGGCTGCTGTAGCCGGCATGATTGCCCACGCGACACAAGAATCCGCCCGCGATTCGGAACTGCTCGCAATTCTGCCCGATACCGGGGAACGGTATCTCAGCACCGAGCTCTGGTCTTCGCCCATTTGAACTGCCAGCGTCCCCGATTCTGATGCCCTGATGGTACCAGGTTAAAAAAATCACGATACCACGCTGCTGCAAGACCTACTCACTCATGCCCACAATTGATCCGCTGGTTTCCCCCGACGAATTTGTCGGCCTGGATGGTCTGACACACCTTTGTAGCGGTGGTGAGTCACCCTGGCTCAAACGACAAGCTGAGGTTTTTCAGGAATTTTGCCAACTGAAAAGCAGTTCTTATCGCGGCCGCGACCGCCTATTTGAGCACCTGGATGGCTGCAGGAGGAAAGTAGGTACACTCTGGAACGTCGACAGCAGAAGAATCAGTTTTATGCCTTCCGCAGCCGAAGGTATGAACTGGCTCGCCCGGGGGCTCGACTGGCGCCCGGGAGACAATATCGTCACCACAAATCTTGAGTTTCCATCGGTCGCTTACGCCTGGAAGAACCTGTCTGAACGAGGTGTTGAGATACGGCTCATCCCACACCGCGACTGGCAGGTCTCCGAAGAGGATCTGCTGAACGCGACAGACTCACGGACCCGCGTTCTGGCGATCAGCCAGGTTAGTTTCTACACCGGCCAGAATCACGATATCCGAGTGCTGGGCGAAGGCCTTGCGGGGTCAGAAACCTTACTGGCTGTCGATGCGACCCATGCCTCCGGCGTGATCGAGGTTCCTGCCGAGGTTACCGACCTCTGCATCAGTTCGTGTTACAAATGGTTACTGGGGACGCACGGCACGGCACCCTGTTATCTCAGCGAAAAGGCCGAAGATAGGGTCCGGGCTACGTCCTTTGGTTGGCGCAACCTCGATGTGTGGCCGGCTCAGGGCGCAGAACGAACCTTGCCAGTTGCAGAATTCGGGATGCCGGAGATACTCGAGCCCGGAAACCCGGCCTTGGCGATCATCATGTTTCTCGAGGCATCGCTAAGCGTGCTTTTGGAAGTAGGCATCGGACGAATCGAAGAACATGCGCGAGACCTGTCCCAGATGATTAGCCAGGGCCTGGAAGAACTTGGGCTCGAGGTCATCACACCTCAACAGCGCCACCAACGTTCCGGTAACACCTGTTTTCTGGACCGCAATGCCGAGGAAACACGTAAGCGACTCGAAAAACAAAACGTTCTGATCTGGGGCGAGTATGGGCGGGTGCGGGTGTCCGGACACCTGTACAACAGCAGCGCGGATGTCAGCTGCCTGCTGGATGCGCTCAGGTGGGTTCGCGAACAAGGGTGAGTTCCCAGTTACACTTTCTTAGCCATCACTTTTCTAACCCGAATCGGGCATGAGCGAGAATTTCAAAAGTGCCCTGATTTGGCTGCTGGGCAGCACGGTTGTACTGGCTGTGGTTATCTACCACGTTCCGGCAATACGGGTGGATCGCGAGTTCATTCCCTGGGGTGTCGATTCGTTCTATCACGCAAGACGCGTACTGGAGACCCTTGCTGACCCCGCCCATCGTCTCTGGGAATT
>CAZEKE010000104.1:0-6231 GCA_964512815.1 uncultured Acidiferrobacteraceae bacterium | reverse complement strand
TGCAGTACGTTCCTTGAGTCTAGACATCTCATCTGACATACGTTGCGCATTCTTATCAACCTTCGACACCTTTTCAAGTAGAGAGTCTTGGCCACGCAACAGTCTTTGTAACTGTAAAGCTATTTCTAAAGCCTCACTATCTCCCATCTCTAGGAAACTATCATCCTTGAGAGCTTTAACTGCAGAATGTTCTTGCGAAATTATTGTCATTGTGTATCCCTCCTTGCGGGGCATCAACATTTCAGATGATGCCCCGAAGGGTTATTCTATTGTTTGTTGAGTAACTTAGTTACCGACAACGATAACGTGTACGGTTAGAGGTCCTGTTCCTGCTGAACCTGCAACCTCGTCAATGTCTAAGTCGAGTTGAGCACCTTCAGAAAACAATGCTGTACCAGAACTATTGAAGTCACTGCGGCCTATAACTGAGGTTGCACCATCAGTGGCATCGTGTGCCTGCTGAAGGGTATTAGCAGCCCATAAGTTATTAGAACCATTTGCAATCATTACTTCTGTAGCTCCAGAACTTGAACCTAAAGCTTTGACGCACATTTGTACGCTTTCGATATAACCATCGAATGGCATTTTTACACTGGCCTGGCTATCGCCTGTTGCTAGTGTGCCATCGACTGTCATTACTAAGGATGCCCATTTACCAGAATGATTATAGCTCATGTTTTATATCCCCCTACGCATCCGTAAACTCATTAGCATGTTCAAGGCTGATGATCCAGTTTGCGTTAAGCATAGCTGTATCATGAGCGGCTTTCCATGCTACTGTGCCACGTTGGTTTAGTGGATCTTCTGCACCACCAGAACCTAGAGGTTTCACGATCAAATCAACTGGAGCAAGTGAGCGACCCTTGCCAGTATTTACGGCAAAGGGATCGTTTCCGGCCCCATCCACATCACGTGGATCGATATTACCAACACCTACTACGCCATATGCCTCACGTCCGATGAACAAAGCAATGTACACGTCAGCCGAACCTGAAGTTCCTGCATCTGCATACTCACGAGCATTACCAGAGATGTAAATATCTACATTCAAGAATGTGCCCATAAAGCCTGTGCGCATTGGGTTGTTGTCGTTGTCACGAGGTGAAGCGTGAAGGAACGTATTAACGAACCTATCTGTATTCATTAGTGTCGCATAACTATGCGGATGCAATATGCACGCATATCGAGCACCATCAACAGGAAGTGCACTGTTTGCCATCAAAACCGCAACAGCTTTGAGGAAATCAATGTATGAAATCTTGTCGTTGGTGGAATCTACATTACCCCGGGCAGTAGCCGCACCACCAAAACGCGTGGTAGGCGAAGAGCCCAAGATGTCTTCACGAATAAGTGTGTCAATTGCCAATCCCGCATGTTCACCTAAAACATTAGAGAACTCAGAGACAATCGGATCATACGATGTCATCTCAAGTTCATCTGTGTGCTGTAGGTACGAACCATAGAACGCAGGTGTTGCTGTAACAGTTGAAACAGAAGTGCTTTCGCTTTCAGGAGTCACGCCTTCACTAAGAGCGGAAGGACCACCTGCAGCTACACTGATAGCACCGAATTTACGCCATTCGAGGCTACCGTAACCAGAGATATTGGCCTTCTCGCCGAAGCGGCCATGAATCAAGCGGGGCACTGCCCGCATCAACAGTCGTCGCAAATATTGGGTTTTGACAGAATCACTCAGAGTAGTTTGAGTCTGAGTAGCCATAGTCTATATATCTCCCAAAATTTATTTATTGTGGCAGTTGGTCGGACCCTATTTGTCCTCTCTCTGCCTTTCTATAGATGGCATCCCATTCCTCGTAAGGAATGTCAGTCCATCTTTTTTGTCCGGGACTTGCTCCCTGCGGTACCGTAGTGGTAACTTGGGGAGGCTGTACCCGATTACTTTGTGGCTGTTCCGGCTGTGCCACAGCTTGTTGCTGTGGTGCCTGCCGTGCAGCCTGCAACTGGGAATTTGTCCATCTAAGTGCAGAATGCTGCATATTCTCTATTGAAGAATTATCTAACACATTAGCTGGAACACCCATTTGATTATAATAGGCACGCCATTGTTGCATTGCGTCTGAATATTCTGCCCTATACTGGGCATCTTGTACCTGTGCTTGAGCTTCTTCCGCTCTTTTACGGTACAAATCCCGTTCATACGCAACCTTCTCGGTTTCAGACATATCCGACATTTGCATATTTTCTACAGTACGCGATAGCTCTTCACGCTCTGTATTCCACTGCTGTTCCCGTTCTCGTAAAGCACGGTCTGAAGCAGATAGTTGGGTCCTAGCTCTTTCAAGCTGGGTCTGCATCTGGCGAACCTGAGTCTGTAAACGTCCGGCATCAACGGCTTCTGACTGTGGCTCTCCAGTGCTACCGGGGCTTCCTTGCGCCGGTGTTACTGTGGGAGATGCTCCCGCTTGCGCGGCAGGATCTGCCCCTTCTGATTGTGCTCCCTCTGGTGCGTACTTCACACCACTTGTGGCAGGACTCTCAGTAGTTTGTTGAGTCAATTCTTGAGGCATAATTGCCCTCCTATTCGGTTGTTAAAACTGCTGTTCATACAGTGAACATTATACAGGAATTACTCGTGTATAGCAAGCATGGAGGCATACTATTCGTATCCAGAACCCCATATATCTCCTGCAAGTTGCTGGTCAGCAGCATCCGTAACGGTAGTACCAGGTATGGCTGACCCTAACTCATAACCTATACCTGTACCAGGCCCAGGTCCAGCTTTGCTATAACCTTCCATCCACGGCCATATAATATTTTGTGTAACCGCCGGCTCTACTCCAAATTTTGCCTTAGCTAAATCCAAAATACGCTTGATAAAGTTATCATATGAGATACCTGCGGCCACTTTCTCATGCAATTTCTTTAGATATGCTTCAGTTTCTGCACTAACATCTCCAGCTAATAACTCATCCAAAGCCAATCTGGAAATTTCTAGCGGCCTCATTGCTGCTGGCATGTGCACTCTTGATGTTTTGAAAAGCTCATCTAAAGTTATACCGCTATAATCATCCCGGTAAACTCCTGGCCCAATTGAATGGCGATACATACCTTGCCCTAAAGATACCGTCGAACCAATATCATAACTATTCAATGTACCTGTTGATACAGTTTTAGCTGCTTCTTTACCTTCCCATGCTTCATAATCATCATATTTGAGCCACGCTGGGTGTTGTTTACCAAAGGCTTTTTCCATCGTCCAACCTGCCTCTAGTCGTTTGTACTCATCTGGATTGTCCTTTCTCCACTGTAGTCTTTCATCACCATAAGGTGTATTATAGTATTCTCGTTGCAATCCATCCCAATCAGGACCATATTGTTCTTCCCTGAATGTGTCCAATTGTTCATCTAAACTTTCATATAACGCCCACTCTTCTAGCATATCCATAGTAGGCTCTGTCAGGTCTAGATCCATTGCTGCCGTGGACACAGTACTATAGAATTCGTCCCATAAATCCTGTGGCCAATAATTCCATAGACTTTTTGCACTGGAATTAGGTTTCTTACTAGGATCAACAAAGTCTCTTAGTAAGTCGGCTGTCTCAGCAGGTAATGCATCATACAAAGCATCCTTCTTCCCCCGTGGACCAGCCCAACTATAATATTCGTAAATCTTATCCGCTTGGTTTTGTCGCTCAGTTCTTTGCAGTTCCTCACGTTCCTCCCTTTCTATTATACCTACACCATGAGCATGTAATGCTATCTGGTCATCAGTCCATTTGTCACCATACTTTTCTCTTATCCACCCCGTCAACTGTACAATATCAGGACCGCCTGGGAACTTTTTAGTGTTCCAATCTGTTTCAAGCATTCTTCTTGCCGAACCCTTGATCTCGTGAGGAGTGCCTGTACCTAATGCTTCGTAGAGAGCAAAAAAATAGTTTTCCTTGTAAACTCTATTCAAAGCATCATCAAGATCATCACCTTCTATATCCCAAGTATTATAATCATCTGCTGTTGCTTTAGACATCAACAATGCAATAAACTCTTCTTCTGTACCAAACAGTTGCTCTAACCTGTTTACTCTCAACTCTTCAATTAGTTCTCCATCCTCATTCTCTATACGTTCTCCTGCCGGTCCATCTTTGTGTACGTACTGGAATCGTCTATCTTTGAGGTCTTCAAACAAGTCCTCTTCTGCAAATTGTTTCATCAATTCTGGTATAGCAGTAACAGCGAGATTGGGTATATCCTCTTCCCACTCCAATATCTCTGTTTGCCATCCGTCATAGTTTATCTCCTCTCTATCCCAGTTTCTTGGCCTACTATCACCAAGTAAGTTATACCAGGCATCCCATACATGCTCTCTAACAGTATCATCATTCTTATTGAATCTACCCCACTTCAAACTAACATCATATTTCTCAGCTATCTCCGACTTAGTATTATAGTATTCTTCATATGCAGGCTCTTTTTGTTTGTAAGGCGTGCCTACCGCATGAGAACCTACTCTCAATTGTAATCGTCTATGATTTGCGCTATTGGCTGCTATATACGCTGTCATCTTTCTGCCTTGCTGTATATTTTTCTGTACCTCTTGCCATCTTGCTTTACCAAATAGCTGTTTACCTTCATCGTCAGTGACCCAACTCACATTACGATACAAACCATACGTCAAACCTTCGGCAGTATTGTAACGGTAATCTTTGTAAAATTCCTCGTAATCAGCATCGTATGCTATTTGTCGTCGTAATCGACTCGCTTCATCACGAGCTTCATATAGCATTTGTTCTCCCTTAGTGAACTGCTTTCCATACATACCAGTAACATACCCTACTAGTCGAGCAAAATACTCTGTCTCTTCTAGTTTACGCCGTGCATCCTCATAAATCTCACCCTCTCTAGATTCAATGGCCATCTCTGCTTCTTTAATTAACTCTTTTTGATCTAACTGGTGTAAGCCTTTTATAGAATTCTGCAAGCCAATAAGAATTTGTCGCTCTATTAGAAAATCTTTCCAGCTTACTTCAGGAGACCAAGTTGATTCAGGGTCAATACTAAACCATACCGTATTAGCTAATTTTTTCCTTAACCATCTTTGTGTCCAGGGTGGCATAAGATCCACTTGCGATAATAGCGATTGTTTCGGGAATTGATTTTCCTCTATGAATTCACCTCTATGAAATGGCAGTGATATCCACGGTGCTAAATGAAATCCTACTCTAGGACCGAAGCCATACAAAAAGCTGGCAGCTCGCTTGAGTACAGGAGCTTCTGGGTCAACCTCACCATACACCTGTCTAAAATCTGGAATACCTTGGCTAAATGATAATGCTGATGTAGGATTGAACCACCAGGATGTACCTGTCAAGTTTAGGTTGCCCCTAAGTCTTGGTAAGCCTTCACCTTTCGTAGTGGTAGCACCATGATCGTGGGACATACGGTCAGATAAGTTTTGGATAGCCGCCCAGGTAGACAATATCTTGGGCCTTGCAGCTAGTTCGCCTGCCCAGAATCGTAATGACCGTGTTGGGAATATCCAGAACGGAAATACGTTCTTCATCATAATATCAAGGTTAGTATTAGTAGAATAGTCAACCATTGCATCTCCTACCAAATCAACCGCCCCTCGAATTGGATGGGTTTTAGTTTCTCCTTTCCATAAGCCCTGAAAATCTCGTACAATCGGGAGATTACTCACTTGTTGGTAATACCCCGGTGCTAATTGGTTTAGATCTTCAGGAGTAAGCTGATCGGACATTTGTCGTAAATCGCCCAGACCCTCTCGTGCTACAAGACTCTTTTGCATCGTAGACCAATTCCTACCCATCATTGGTACCTGCTCAAAAGCTTCCCTTTGTACGGCAACTCTTGCTTTGAATTCCTCTACTGCCCTAATAGCCTCTTCTTCACTTTGCCACACAGGTGCCGTCTCAATTGCCTTAACTTGCTTCTCAAAGTCTTTACTATTCATACCATAATGCTGGTCAAAATGGTCTATATTGTAGATATCATATCCGTCTTCATGAAACTTTTTTATTTTCTCATTAAACCATGTGTCAGCTACATCTTCCATCTTACTAGCTGCATGTGGAGCTCGCACTACTTTTGGTGCAAAAACCTCATCCGTAGTACCATACATAGCTGTATTTTTCAATGCTCTAAGCTCATGTTTAATACCCGGTTTTTCACCAGAAAAGCCAGTTATCTCATCTATCAGTTCTTTTAAAGTTCCATCGGGCAGCTCTACGATATGGTTTAGTAAGCCGCCTG
>CAZEKE010000103.1:0-2746 GCA_964512815.1 uncultured Acidiferrobacteraceae bacterium | reverse complement strand
ACAATCACCGTGATCTTCGGAAAGTATTGGAGCACCAGGGTCACAGGTTTGCCTCGGACTCCGATACCGAAGTCATTGTACATGCGTACGAGCAATATGGTGATGACTTCGCGAAACATCTGAATGGCATGTTCGCGATTGCGTTGTGGGACCGCTCTTTGGGTAAGGTACTGTTCGTCCGAGATAGGTTGGGCATCAAGCCACTTTATTATTCGCGACAGGGCCGGTACTTGGTATTTGGGTCGGAGATAAAATCTCTCTTGGCATTTCCCGGAGTTGAGAGATCAATCGATCTCGAAGCCCTAGACATGTATCTGAGCTTACGTTACGTTCCAGACACGCATTCGATCTTTGAAGGGATTTCCAAGTTGGCTCCTGGGCACATGTTGTCTTTCGATGTCAACAGTGGTGACATCGAAATTGAGAACTACTGGGAGATTGTTAGCTGCCTCGGTGGAGGTGTGAACGAATCGCAAATGATTGAAGAGGTTTACGAACTGATTCAAGACTCGGTGAAGATTCGTTTGATGAGCGACGTTCCATTCGGCGCGTTTCTTAGTGGCGGGGTGGACTCGAGCGCAGTGGTAGCGACAATGAGTCGGTTGATGGATGAACCTGTCAAAAGCTTTTCCATCGGCTTCGGTGAGGACCCCCGCTTAGATGAGCAGGCATTTGCCGAAAACGTTGCTTCATCCTGCAAAACAGACCACAGGAATGTCAATTGTACGGCCGCAGAAGTGGAGAATCTGCCGCGTCTTCTCTACCACCTCGACGAGCCGTTTTCTGACCCGATAATCGTTCCCTTTCATCAGGTGTCTCGCCTTGCAGCAGATCATGTCAAGGTGGTATTAACAGGTGAGGGCGCCGATGAGCTGTTTGGCGGATATACCCGCTATGTTTCCGATAAGAGGGTCAGACAACTGGGACGACTTCCAAGGTTCGCATTGGATTCTGTCGAGTGGATAGGAAAGCACGTCCCATTTTCTGGCTTGGGCGAAATTGTTTCTCAGGCTGTGGAAATGGTGGGAATGCCTTCTCATCAGCGGTATTTGCGCTGGGTAACGGCCTTCACGAGGCCTGAGAAATTTGATCTCTTATTGCCCGACTTCCATCGCATCGTAAACAATGGCGCCGAGCAACTTTACGAAGGACTCGTCAAAGAGTTCGAAGGGGTCGACGACACCAGCCAGATGATGTATGTCGAATTGAAAAGCCGATTACCTGAATGTATGCTTGCCCGGACCGATCGTATAACGATGGCTGTATCTTTGGAAGCCCGCACTCCTTTCCTTGATCATCGGCTAGTCGAACGCGTCCTGAGGATTCCGGTTGACTACAAGGTGCGTGGACAAAACGAGAAATACCTTTTGAAGAAGGCCGTGGAATCCATATTGCCTGCAGCGGTGATCAAACGTAGAAAACAGGGACTCGCGGTTCCATTCTCCTTGTGGACACGGTTTGGGATTAACGAGCAAATCAAGAGGATATTGTCTGAAGCCGCCGTGAAACGCAGGGGAATTTTCCAAGCAGGGTACGTAAAAAATCTTCTTGACCGCTGGAGTCCGCGGCAAGCCAGACATTCTCAACTGATCTGGAGTCTATTATGTTTCGAGATTTGGTGCCGTATCTATCTCGACGGTGATCTCGACCCAGCCACTCCGCTCTCCGAGGTGACCTGAAGCTACTGTGTTGCGAAAGGCCGCGAAGAGAATCCTAGGTAGTCGCGCCAGGTCGGTTCAAATGTGCGCTCAGCTTTTTGCTCCCCACCTCGATCGCGTTATGCTGAATGAGTTCTGCGATGCAGAAATCAAGTGGAATGGTCGGCGTTCCTGTTTCTTGCTCTCTTTTGATTGTGATTTTCCCGAGGACGCCCTCGCTTTGCCGCGTATTGCTGAAATGCTCAAGGAGAGCGGTCTTAGGGCAAGTTTTGCTTGTGTCGGGAGGTGGGTAGAGGAATATCCAGACCCTCATTCAGAGGTGATTGACAGTGGCAGCGAATTATTTAACCACTCCTATTCACACCCCGAACTGGTCAACTCTCCTTCCCATTTCGTTTCTAGCAGAAATGACTTCAATCCCAGACGCTGGGCAGATTTGTGCCGTGATGAGAAGCGCTACGAAGTTGTCAGATGTCAAGAAATTGTGCAACAAATACTTTCGTACGAAATGCGAGGATTTCGTGTGCCGCACTTCGGAAATGTCGATGCCGCCGAGGTCCACGCCTTGCTCGACGAGATTGGTTTAGCGTACTCCACGTCGCAACTGGCTCCGAGCGGGCCCCGCTTTGGAATTCCGTACTATCGTGGTAAGGTGCTTGAGATCCCGGTTACTTCTTGTCCAAAACATCCATTTGCTTCCTTTGACAGTTGGCATGCGCTTTACGCTCGCAGAGGATGGCACAAACAGGATTTCTTGGATGTTTTAAAAAACCGAATATCAGTGTGCAACGAATTGGGCGGACTGACCAACATATATCTCGACCCCAAGGATTCTGAGAGATTGGAGTTCGAAAGAATCTTTGATTTGCTGGCTATATCCGCCGAAGAGTGCTGGTGCCCAACCTACTTCGAGTTTGCGGAGTGGTGGAAGCGCTCGCAACTACCGCCTCAAGAGAGCGTGTAGTCGATATGAAAATCTACATCATAGCTGATTTCGAAGGTGTCAGTGGGGTAAGCAATTACGACATCTACCGCAGTGACGTTCCGGGCGATGTCGAAAAAAGGAGAGAACTCGTTGACTATTGGGT
>CAZEKE010000102.1:0-2946 GCA_964512815.1 uncultured Acidiferrobacteraceae bacterium | reverse complement strand
CGTGCTGCAGTTCTCGGAAGCTTGTCTCAGACTGTATGGTCACCCGCACCTGCTTGCCGCAGCCGCTACGCTGAACGGTGCAGATTTTGTGCCGTTCAACGAGGCGATGTTCATCAAAAAACCGGGTCTCGGGGCGTCGGTGGCCTGGCCCCAGGACGGTGTGACCCACTGGGATCACCCCCAATGGGATTCTGCGATACATGGATTTACTTTTCAGGTCCTGCTTTACGGTAGCACCGCAGCGAATGCAGTGTGGGTGGTGCCCGGTTCGCATCGATTCGGCAAATGTGACTTGGCGAAGATGGTCGAGGCAAATGGATCAGAACGCCTGCGTGATGCGGTGCCCTATATCTGTAGCCCGGGCGACGTGGTGATTCATAACCGTCAGATGGTTCATGGTTCGTTCGCCAATACCAGCCCGGATTGGCGGGTATCGGTTACGCTCGGTTTCCACCGCCGTGCCTCCGTGCTGGGCGTGCAGGGCGGTGGCTTGCACAACGCTCGAGCGGTCTATGACGATGAGCGTATTCAAGAGCGCTCAAAGATGATCGGTTATGCCATCGATGCTCGCCGTCAGCGTTTCCCGGCAGAGGTACCGTATGCTTATCAGCCTCTCGTTGAGTTTGGTGGGAACTTGCACTGGAACGACGCGGCAAGACGCGCAGTTCACGACTACAACCTGTTCGACTTCAGTATCTGACTGACACTTAAAGGCTCGATTCTGGCCTTAACGAAGCGTAGACCCCGGCAACCGATGGCCGTTCCATGACTTTTCCCGCGACTCTTTCTACGTTGGGAAAGGAGTCTAAGGAAGGATGTCCTAGAGAGTCATTCAACCAGGTCGTTAGCATGAAAAGATAGATGTCCGCGGCGCTGAAGCGTTTGCCCAGCAGCCAGTCCTTGTCATCGATAGCATCATCTACGACCGTCCAGAGCTCCCGCAGTCGGTTGTTTGAGCGGACTTTGACGCTTGAATAGTTCTCCTCAGAAGAGCAGAACCGGTCAGTGTAGTAGGTCATCTGATACGCGTTCTGCAGAGAACTCGAAAAAAAGAACAGCCACTGCAGGAAGGATCCACGCTCAGGTTCATCAGGTGCCGGGGCCAGTCCGGCTTTCGGGTGGCGGTCGCATAGGAACACTGTAATCGCTCCGCACTCGTAGATTGCTCCCTCCTGCCAGACCAGTACGGGAATCCAGCCGTTGGGATTGAGAGAAAGCAACTCAGGAGCACGGGCTGTGCCTGGCTGAATGTCGGTCCAAATCAGGTCGTAAGTTGCTCCGATCTCATCCAGAATCACCCGCGCGCCCATCGCGGCAGTGCGGTCTGCATAGTAAAGGCTATAGTGCATCAGTCGTCATACCGATAAGTCTTTCCTATTCAGGTTTTGAGGTGTCTCCTGCTTACTCCATCTTCATGTGTTATGGTCTCATCATTCGCAGACTGTACCCTGTCGTCAGGAATTCTCGGCCGCTGCTGAGGAGAGGCAATGGAAACATCGATCCCGGTAACCGTGGTTTTTATCTGTATTCTGGTCTTTGTGATGCCTCTTCTATTGAGGAAAGACCACGACAAGACTTTTGTCCTGCTTCGCTATGGTTTTTACACCGCCCTGATTGTGGGTTACGGTTTTTACACCGTGTCGGGTAACTGAGTAGGTGTAGACTTCCTGCCTCTCACTGTCTCACGAAAAGAAAATCTCCCCCGTCGTGACCTGTTTTTCGCATTTCACCATATTCAGGAGACTGATCGGCATTCAACATAACCTTTTTCCTAAGGGTCGAGTAAAACTGATACCCATCGAGAACCCCAGGGTTTTGATTGAGGATTTGAATAAACGATTTGGCAAAAACAGAATGGTTACCACCGCCGGTATCGCTGACTGGTTCTAATCCGCCTGACGTCAACACCACCCGGGCTTTTTTGTTAATCATCTGATCAATGTAGTCCGGCTTCCTCACCTTTGCGTCAACTCCTCGCGTCAAGGTTCCGGAGAAACAAGAATCAGCGACTACCATGACATGCTTAGCTTTGATGGCCCGGACAGATCGAGTGATCGTGTCGTTTGCGATCCAATTCACCTGGTCATCTTCATTGGCATCGACCGGCAGCCAGAATCCTTCATCCATTTCAGTATCTAGCCAGCCGTGTCCTGCGTAATAGATCAGCAGGTTGTCCTCCGAAGAGCCGACTTTACGCAACCGGGACAAAGCACTCACGACGTCATCTCGTCTGGCATCAGTCAGCAACTCCACTTTGAATCCATATTCTGACCGAAGTAAAGCGGCAATCGATTTGGCATCGTTGATAGCAGTCGAAAGTTTGTCCAGGTGTTCGTAGTGGTTGTTCCCGATCACCAGAGCAAAATATTCACCGTATTCCAGGTCAGGCACTGACGGTTTCTCAACACTCTGCTGCTCTTCTCTGAGTTGTTTAATTGTTATTCTGGCAAGCCCCGCATAGGTGCCAGAAGGGAACTGTCGTAGATACTCCTCGAACATCTCAGGGTTGTAGCTGTCCTTTATAGATTGCCAGAATGCAAGGTCCAGGTCTGCTGTCGTCGTTTTGGGTGTGTTTGTCGGGGCCGGCTGATCTACCATCTTGACCAGGTTGCCGGTGAGGGTTAGAGGCGCAGTCAGATTGATGATTTTCTCGTAAGATTCATAACCTGTCTTTCGAATGCTGATCGCGTGACGGCCTTTAGGTAGTGCAAGAAGCAGGCGACCGGTCCCTCTATACACGCCATCGATATAGACCTCATCGTTCTCAACGTTCGATTGGATGGTTAGAGAGATGCCTTTAGCTGGTTGATGGGCTTTTGAGTTGAGGCGTTTGTGGGCCGCTTTTGCCTGTTCTTGAGAGACAAAAAATTCCCCACCCATATACTTGCACACATAATTTGCGCTCGCACTGATGGAGTTCTTTGTTGCGCACCAACCCGATTGAGA
>CAZEKE010000101.1:0-3679 GCA_964512815.1 uncultured Acidiferrobacteraceae bacterium | reverse complement strand
GAAGAAGCTCGTACCCTCCAGTGGGAGAAACTGCGTCAAATCCTCAGCAATTATGATGCTTTACTTACTGCCACTATGGCTTTAACAGCCCCAGCTATCGGGGGCAAAGACTCAGACTATGATAGTGACGACGACGCTGGCCTATATAAAGGCCTAGACATGACCTGTCCTTTGAACTTTGTCAGCCAGTGCCCTGTAATCACGGTCCCTTCCGGATTTTCCAGTGAAGGCTTACCAACGGGGCTTCAAATTATCGGCCGAAGATACGACGAATCCGCTGTAGTCAAAATTGCCGGAACACTTGAATCTATACAACCTTGGGTGAAATCTAGACCTCCCATATAAAGAAGCACTCATAAAGGCTAGTTTTTTCATAGCTGATTAACCTTCGTTTAGTACTTAACAGTAGGTGAAAGCCATTTGAGTTATGGTAAATCATTCCTACCAGCAGCAAAATGTCCTGTACTATTTGATGTTGTATGTCTTCAGTGAAACACTTTACTTAATACCCCGGAAAGGCTAGGTCATGCTAGTCCTGCAAATACAAAAAGGTATTACAGACTCAAGCCAACAGTAGTAATACCGTTGTCCCATTCAAACTAAAGAAACTCCTCAAAGTAGTAGTAAAAATCCCAGAATCTCTGAATTCAATGGGGCACCTGTTTTGGAATGAGTCTATTTTTACCAAGTAAAACGTGAAACGGATGCGTGGCTACGAGCCACGAAGTCGGGAGTTCGAATCTTTCCGTGCACGCCACTAAATACAACGACGTACGGCCATCTGGAAAACCCTACCCTCCCATTGGATTAAGTAGTCAGGGTGATAAAAGCACTACTTAAGCAGTAGTGATGACGGATCTTTTCTGCGCTGAGTAGTCAGTAGGTGAGTACTGATTCAGACTTAGAAAAATTAAGCTTGTATAAAATCTTGTATTTTCAATTCGAGGTGTTATTGATTCTGATAAGAAGGGCGTTAGAAGTTTAATAGACTTAAGTTAATACGTACATTTGGCTATGCCGTTCGCCAATCCACACCGGGGGGTGGGGAATAGGAAAACCCTTGCCTGAGTTTAAGAACCGCCTCTTTCCCACCGTAGCTTGAGACCTTTTGAGCTTGGTCGGATTTAGCCGTCTGATCTGCACATTCTGGATCAACGATCTCACGAAGTTTCTGTTCAAGCCTAGAAACCGTAGAGGTGTCAGAAGATAAGTCGGTTGTTTCTTCAGGATCGTTAGCTAAATCGAATAATTGACTGGGCATTCCAACGTGATAGATCAGTTTAAGGTTGTCTTCTCTGATCATAAATGCTCCGGTCCGTGACCCAGCAGCGTGATATTCCGAAAAACCTAGTCTATTTTCTTCCGAGCCCAGAATGGCGGGCCACAAAGAGCGGCCTGATAGGTTATTTGGGGTGTCTTCACTAGTAATGCCAAGGCTCTCTAATATCGTTGGATAGAGGTCTACGTGAGAGGTAATCTGATTGACCACCTGATTAGTAGGCACGTCGGGTCCAGCCATAATCATTGGAACAGATACAGACCGTTGGTAGAGATTAAACAAACCTAATATATATTGGTTGCCATAGTTGTAGCCGTGGTCAGCTGTGTAGATCACCCGGGTGTTTTCAGTGATTCCATTTGAATCTAATGCGGATAACAGTACTCCAACCTGCTCGTCCAAATGCGTTATCAACGCAAAGTAACAGGCGGTTATTTTTTTCATTGTTTGTTCATCCAATGTTTCAGCATGTCCAAGAATATGTCGAAGATGTTGGATCGCTGGATGATTGGGCCTGTCTTCAGGAAAGAATTGAACAGGAGTTGGAATCTCCTCTAGCGGATATAGTTCATATAAACGTTGGGGTACAACAAATGGGGGATGTGCACTCACGTAGTGAATACAAAGAACCCAAGGGTTGTTTGATTTCTTAGAATTATTATTGAGCCAGTCTACAGCTTGCTTTGTTATAAGACGATCATAGTCTTGATAATGTGTTTGGTCACCGCCGCCTGTTCGGTTTACATAAAGGTTCCATAAGCCATCTCTGACAGGCTCTTCGTCTGATGAGCGGAGTAATCCAATTAGCTCACCCATGCCCTCGGCCACGTGCATGGTCTCAATCTCTTCACTAAATCCATTGTCGTCCTCGCTGCTGCGAAAGTGGAGTTTGCCAATTGCATCTACACGATGACCGCTATCTCTGACATGCTTCATCCAACTGTTGGTTTTCCCTTCGAATGGAATTGAGTTGTCCCAGTAACGATGTTGATGCGGATACTGCCCTGTGGCGAGCGTCGCTCTTGAAGGTACGCAGATAGGGCTTCCACAGTAAGTATCAGAAAAACGCGTGCCATTCGCGGCTAATCTGTCCAGATTTGGGGTCTTCATGAATTGACTACCCGCACTTCCCAAGAGATTCTGACTGTGGCTTTCAGCAAGAATGAAAACGAGGTTGGATGGTTTTGGCATGATCAATTTCCGAGAAATTAGTGAGGGCTATAAATTCAACTGACAGGATAACCTATGGAGCTGATTACAGCTGTTGAAGCTGAAGTTGTAAGCTCTCTTGATTCATAGTATACATACTGGACGCATGAATATGACATTCATGGTGTTTTAGATTCATAAGAGTATTGTTAGTAATCATTCATACTATAGGAGGAGTTATGAAAAATGTTTTGAGAACAGTTACATCAGTTTTAGTTTTACTATTTGGGTTGGCGATTGCCTCCACGGCCTATTCCGAGAACTTAAAGTGGAAGTTTGGTAATCCTTGGCCCGATAAACATCCTGCATCAAAAGCGTTAAAGGAAATGTTTGCGGATGTGAAAGCAAAGACTGGCGGGTCTCTTGACATAGAAAATGTCAGTTTAAGATCGATAGGGTTTAAGCAGGGGGACCTGCTGCGTGTGCTGAAGCAAGATGTTGTTGAAATGTCGTTATTTGTGCCGTACTACGTAAGTCGTGATGATCCAATGCTCGCGAACACGCTTCCATCTGGTGGGCTTACAGATGCGGAACAGAATCTAAAAATAGCAGATATTCAGAGAGAATATGCTAAAAAGTTGCTCAAAAAGAATTGGAATACCGTAATGGTAGCTCCATTTTTTAATCGAGGTGGCCGTGATTTGATCATCATTTCCCCTAGCCCCATCAACACGCTAGATGGGCTGAAAGGAAAGAAGATTCGACACTTTGACAAATTAGCGATGAAGGCTATGAAAGAGATAGGAATTCCATCTCAATCTTTACCGCAGGCCGAGCTTTACTTGGCTTTAAAGACCGGTGTCGTTGATGCGGCCGTCCATGGGATGACCAATGCAGCTAGGCAGTCAATTTATGAGGTAGCACCATATTTCTCAGAATTTACACCGTTTCCAGGTCAGGGTGCTGCTTATGGGCTGATTGTGCATCAGAAAAACTATGACAAGCTAACTGATTCACAGAAAAAGGCATTGGAAGATGCTGGCATAACCAGTTGGGATTCTTGTCTGAAAAAATGTTGGAATAATGAACTTAACGAGAAAGCTCGTGCTTTGATGATTTCAAATGGTGGAACAGATATGGGCCCATTTTCGGATGCAGAAAGGAAGAAACTACAAGCTGCGATCTTTGCGACATGGAAATCTGAATGGGAAAAATTAGGGCCAGAAGCTGTTGAACTATTTAATCAAGTAT
>CAZEKE010000100.1:0-2885 GCA_964512815.1 uncultured Acidiferrobacteraceae bacterium | reverse complement strand
ATCGGCACCATCTGTGGTTCTACCCACGTTCACCAAAGAGTGTTCCAATGACGGTTCTCGAGCAGAATACGCTGCCGTTTTTCATTGACGGAGAATACAGTGCACCGATCGGGCGTGTGACCTATGCCGATATCAATCCGATCGACGGCAGCCCGAACTTCGATGTGCTCGAAGCCACGGCTGACGACATCGATCAAGCAGTCGTAGCTGCACGCTCGGCTTTAAAAAACGAATGGTCGAGGATCGACAGTGACAGCCGGGCCAGAATACTTCACCGGGTTGCCGATCTGATTGATTCACGGCGGGAGGAATTTCTGCGCGCCGAGATCGCCGACACGGGCAAACCCGCTGCACTGGCTGGGCATATCGATATTCCGCGGGGTGCAGCAAATTTCAGAGTGTTTGCCGATCTGATCAAGAGCCTCTCAGAAGAGAGTTTCCGGATGGCGACACCCGAAGGCGGAGAGGCAATCAACTATACGGTACGAAAACCTAAGGGGGTGATTGCTGTTATCTGTCCTTGGAATCTGCCGCTGCTGCTGATGACCTGGAAAGTAGCTCCAGCCCTCGCCTGTGGAAACGCAGTGGTGGTGAAGCCCTCCGAGGAGACGCCGGCCACTGCCACATTGCTGGGTGAGGTGATGAACGAAGCAGGTCTACCCCACGGCGTCTACAACGTGGTCCATGGCTTTGGACCCGGGTCGGCTGGGGAACTCCTTGCTCGACATCCGGACGTGGATGCGGTGACCTTTACCGGTGAAACGTCGACCGGCGCATCGATCATGAAATGTGTTGCCGATGACATCAAGGACGTGTCATTTGAACTGGGCGGGAAGAACCCCGGTATCGTCTTTGCCGACGCCGACTTTGATCAGGCTCTGGAAGGTACGATGCGATCTGCCTTCGCTAACTGCGGGCAGGTCTGCCTAAGCACTGAACGACTCTATGTTGAACGACCGGTTTTCGAACGGTTCACCGAGTCTCTGGTTGCCCGCGCAGAAAAACTGATACCGGGCGACCCCTACAGCAAGGATACGACCATCGGACCATTAATCAGCGACGTCCATCGTGACAAGGTACTGGGTTACTACCAGAAGGCGAGAGACTTTGGCGCCCAGATCATGACCGGAGGCGGAACACCGGAACTCACCGATGATCTTAGGGGCGGCTGGTGGATTGAACCTACTATCTGGACCGGCCTGGAAGAAGCGAGCCCCGTGGTCCGGGAAGAGATATTCGGCCCCTGCTGTCACATCTCTCCCTTCGACGAGATCGACGAGGTCGTGGCATTGGCCAATGACACACAGTATGGTCTCGCCTCCACACTCTGGACGCAGGATGTCAAAAAAGCGAACCAGGTCGCCGCCCGTATGGAAAGCGGTATCACCTGGGTGAACTGTTGGTTCTTGCGTGACCTACGCACCCCGTTCGGTGGGGCCAAGAAATCAGGAATCGGCCGCGAAGGCGGCGAGTACTCCATGGCCTTTTACACGGAACTGCAGAACATCTGTCTCAAAGTCTGACATACGCCTGAGACCTTAAAGCCGCAGCCGCTTGGCAGCTTTCGAGTCATCTATTACGTGACAGCGGAAACCGGTGTCACGAACCGGATTCAAGACCCTTCAGTTACCAACACGCTGGCGTTACCACTACCTGAGGACTGTCCATAGGCACCAAACTGTCGCCCCTGGTAAACCCGATCATCATCCATCGTTCCCAGATGGGTTGCCAGGACCCGGCCACCCATCTCGGCCGAGACCGCCCGGGCATAGTCTGCAAACCCGCGCCGGGCCTCGGCGATTCTGCCTTCACACAAGAGTTCAATGTAAGCCTTATCTCTCGCTTGGTGGTCCTCAGACGGCCAGCGGTCCGGTCCCCTGACAAGCTGATGAGCGAGAGCCGTGCTGGCTACAAATGCGACCCTGCGGCCGCTCCGCTTCGCAGCCTGAGCCACCGCATGACCGACAGCCATACACTCATCGATACTGGCCATGACGCAGCATCCGAGGAGCACCACTGGCAACGAGAACAGCGGGTCCAGATAGACCAAGGGAACATAGGAGCCATAATCAAAACGGTGATTCTCCGTTTCACTTTGGCTGTTCGGCAGTCCGGTTTCGCCGATTGCATCGGACAACACACTGGAAAATTCCGGATCCCCGTGTAGTTTGTATTGAATGCCCGGGATCAGATCCGGGCATTCCTCACCAACGCAGATCCCTTCATGCAGTGACTGGTGCGTGACATACCAGTTGAACGTTGTGACCCAGTGAGCTGAGTGGACCACCCAGAGGTCGGGTTCTTGGGCCCGAATCGTCTCACCCAGTTCCAGCGAGCCAGCCATCACGCCTTTTAAGAATTCCGGAGCACTGTCCGGGTCGGCCATCCGTGGCGTGTGTGGTGTAATGGCCTGCGCCACAATTCGCCCCTCTGCCATTGCGTCTATTCCTTTGCGTCCTCTCGATCAGCCGAATTTACCCGCTCGTAGCAACCGGGGAAAGACCCAGCGCCGGACCTCTGTAACGACAGACCCAACTGTCTGAATGTCCGCTTCATCCTGCGCGACCTTGGATAAGTCAGGCCCCGCCTCCCGGCAATCAACCGGTGACGGCCGCGACCAGCTGAGTGATACGGTCATGATCGAGCTCACCGGCACTGGCAGGTAACCCATCCAGGTAACGTGCCAGACCCTCAAACATCATATTTTGCTGTGTCCTTGAATCCGTATCATCTAATCCCGGTCCTTCGAGTAGTCTGCCCAGCGTATCAAGCTCGACCCGTTCGGCTTCCAGTTCGAGCGACTTGACTTCATCGCGAAACCTTCTGGCCAGTTCCACCGGTATCCCTTTACTGTCGGCCTTCAGTGCCCCGCGCAACCCGCGAAG